>NZ_JARWRU010000966.1 GCF_029867845.1 Nocardia farcinica
AAGACGCGGATGTGCTCGCCGCGCCGGTGCCTGCCGTTGTAGAGGTTCCACAGTTCGGGCCGTTGCGCGCGCGGGTCCCACTGACCGTCGGCGTCGCGGAAGCTGAACACCCGTTCCTTGGCGCGCGCCTTCTCCTCGTCGCGACGCGCCCCGCCGAACACCGCGTCGTAACCGCCCTCGCGGATGGCGCGCAGCAGGGTGGTGGTCTGCAAGCGGTTGCGCGAGGCGCGCGGTCCGGTCTCCTCGACCACCCGGCCCGCGTCGATGTCGTCCTGTACCCGCGCCACGATCAGACGGAGGCCGAGGCGTTCGGCGGTGCGATCGCGGAACTCGATCACCTCGTCGAAGTTGTGGCCGGTGTCGATGTGCAGCACCGGGAACGGCGGCGGCGCGGGCCAGAACGCCTTGGCGGCCAGGTGCAGCATGACCACCGAGTCCTTGCCGCCGGAGAACAGCAGCACGGGCCGCTCGAAGGTCGCGGCGACTTCCCGGAAGATGTGCGCCGACTCGGCCTCGAGGGTGTCCGAATGGGACAGCTCGTAGCTGCTCGCCGTCGACTTCTCGTGCTGGCTCACTCCTGAAAACTAGAACAGGTTTCTGTGATCGGTCAATGGTTGGGTCCGGTGGGACCGCGCGTCGGCACGCGACCACCCGAGGCGGCGGTGACCGCGTTGGCCGCCGACACCAGCGCCCGCCCGCGTCGGGCGATCTCCGCGCCGGTGATGGACGCGCCGACGTACATGGTCAGCACCATGTTCTGCCTGCCGTCCGCGTCGTAGGTGGGCGCGGCGAGCAGGCTGACCGGATGGTGGGCGCGCGGGCGCAGATCCGAGCCGAGGTGCACCCGCTCGCCGAGGCTGCCGACCAGCTCGCCGACGATCTCGCGCAGATCGGCGGGCAGGTCGCGGCCGGCGACCCCGGCCAGCAGGTCGTAGAGCCGCCTGCCCGCCGCGGTCATGCTCTCCACCAGGTAGCCGCGCTCGCGGCATTCGGCCACCACCCGGCGCAGCCGCGGCTCGTCGTGCTCGAGCGGCACGGCGGGCGGCATGGCCAGCCAGGACTCCAGCGCCTCGTCGTTGTCCCACAGCACGTACATCAGGCCGACCGGCGGCGCGAAGTGGTAGGAGGCGCCCACCTTGACCAGGCCGGGGCCGGTGCTCTCCAGCACGGAGATCCGGTCGCCGAGCACGGCCGAGGCGGTGCAGGTGGTGCGGTAGGCCGAGCTGAGCTTCTCCAGTTCGGCGCGCGCGATGGCGGAGATGGCGAAGCCTGCCTGGGCGACGCGACCAGCCGCGATCAGCGCTGGACCGAGTCCGTAGGTGTGCTGGCGCGGGTCGCGCACCAGGTAGCCGGCGGCGGTGAGCTCGTTGAGGATGCCGAGCACGGTCGGCTTGGCCAGGTCGAGCTCGCGCGCCAGCTCCGACAGGCCGAAGCGCTTGCCGCGCTGCTCGACGAGGAAGTCCAGCACCCGCACCACGCGGACGGCGGGAGCGGAACGGCGTGCGGTCATTCGGAACTCCGGGATCTGACGACATCGGGGAAAGCCCGCCGGGAGACCGGTGGGGAATCCGTTCGGGCGAATCATGGACGCAGACTGAAACAAGTTCTAATCTGTGCGTATCCGAAATGTACCAGACCGGTACATATATGGACCGACCATACCGCACCGACCATCGGAGATTGCTCTTGCTGACCGAGCCGTTCGCCGAGGCACTGGCCGCCGCCGAGAAGATCGTCACCGAGGCGCCGCACATCCGCACCGAGCAGGACCTGGTGGAGGGCCTGGACTATCTGGCGGGCAGCGCGCGCGCCTGTCTGCAACTGGCGTGGGCCTACGACCGCGACTTCCCGTTCTTCGCGCGCAGCACGCACCAGTACACGAAGATGGGCCTGGACAACCCGGACACCCTCTACTTCCACGCCTTCCTGCGCCCCGACGCCGAGTACCGGGTCACCGGCCGTCGCGGCACCACCCGTGACCTGAGTCTCCAGGTGCTCAACGGCAACTACTCGCCGGTCGACGTACCGGACAGCGAGACCGCCTTCGACGACCGTGAACTCGACATCGACGCCGAGGGCAGGTTCGAGCTGCGCCTCGGCCCCGGCCCCGCCGGACCGGGCTATGTGCACCTGGCCGAGGACTCCGCCATGCTCGTGGTCCGCGAGGTCTACAGCGACTGGGCCACCGAGCAGCCGGGCAGCCTGCGCATCGAACGCGTCGACACCGTCGGAGCCGCGCCGCCCGCGCCGACGAGGGATCTGCTCGCCAGGCGGTACGAGATCGCGGGCAAGATGCTGGTCTCGCGCCTGCGGACGTTCCTGGCCTTCCCCGAGTGGTTCTATCTGAAGCTGCCGGTCAACACCATGACCGAGCCGCGCTCCACCCCCGGCGGGCTGACCACCCAGTTCTCCTCGGTCGGTCACTACGAGCTCGACGACGACCAGGTCATGATCCTGACCGTGCCCAAGTCGGACGCCCCCTACCAGGGCTTCCAGCTCGGCAGCATGTGGTACATCTCGCTGGACTACATCAACCACCAGACCAGCCTCACCGCCGACCAGGCCAGGGTGGACCCGGACGGCATGATCCGGCTGGTGATCAGCGAGCGCGATCCCGGCCTGGCCAACTGGATCGAGCGCACCGGCCACGCCCGCGGCTATCTCCAGTTCCGCTGGCAGCGGCTGTCCAGGAAGCTCACCCCCGAGGACGGGCCGACGGTGCAGATCGTGCGCTTCGACGAGTTGCCCGAGCGGCTGCCCTACTACCAGGACGCGCGCGTCACGCCGGAGCAGTGGCGCGCCAGGATCGCCGCGCGTCAGGTCGCGGTCGCGGAGAGGATGCTGGGCTGATGACGGTGCGAGACGAGCTTCTTCACGGCAAGCTCTTGCAGGACAAGGTCGTCGTGGTATCCGGGGTCGGGCCGGGGCTCGGGCAGGCGATCGCGACGCGCTGCGCCGCGGCGGGCGCGGACCTGGTGCTGGCCGCCCGCACCCGCTCCCGGCTGGAGAAGGTGGCGGCGGAGGTCACCGGGATGGGCAGGCGAGCCCTGGTGGTCCCCACCGACATCACCGACGAATCGGCCGTGCGGGCGCTGGTCGAGACCACGCGCGCGGAGTTCGGTCGCGTCGACACCGTGGTCAACAACGCCTTCGCCATCCCGCCGCTGACCGACCTCGCCACCGTCGACATCGATCAGGTGCGGGCCGGATTCGAGACCAATGTGCTGGCCGCGCTTCGGTTGACCAGGCAGTTCATCCCGGATCTCGCGGCGGCGAAGGGCTCGGTGGTGATGATCAACTCGGCGGTGCTCCGGCATTCGCGGCGCACCTTCGGGCCCTACAAGATGGCCAAGGCGAGCCTGCTCGCGCTGGCGCAGAGCCTGGCCACCGAGGTCGGGCCGCAGGGCATCAGGGTCAACACCGTCGCGCCCGGCTACATCTGGGCCGACAACCTGAAGTGGTACTTCAACTACCTCGCCGAGCAGCGCGGGGTGACCTCCGAGGAGATCTACGCCGAGACCGCGGCCACCACCGACCTGCGCAAACTGCCCGAACCCGACGAGATCGCCGACGCGGTCGTCTTCTTCGCCTCCCCGCTGGCGCGGGCCATCACCGGAGCGTGCCTGGACGTGAACGCGGGGGAGTACCACCACTGATGAGGAGCACACGGAACATGAACACCGCCAGGGCGATCGGCGAGTCGAACGGGGGCGCGGCATGATCGGGCGCGCGGACGTCGGCACGGTCGAGGATCTGCACGCCTCGGCCACCAAGGTGGTCGGACTCGACGACTTCGGCGACGACGACTACCGCGAGGGTCTCGGCGTGCTGCTGGAGTCCTACCACCGCGAGGCCGAGCTGACCCCCTTCGGCAACAAGATCAACCGGGCCTTCCTGCGCGGCGCCCTGATCGCCCGGCTGCTCAGCGAGAACGCCTGGCAGCGCCATCCCGAGCACGCCGATGTGACGATCGAACGGCCGATCTTCGTCACCGGCCTGCCGCGCTCGGGCACCACGGCCGTGCACCGGCTGCTGGAGGCCGACCCGGCGCACCAGGGACTGGAGATGTGGCTGACGGAGATGCCGCAGCCGCGCCCGCCGCGCGAGAGCTGGGCGGACAACCCGGTGTACCAGCGCATCGAGGAGGGCTTCGCCCGCCACCACGTCGAGCACCCGGAATTCATGGGCATGCACCACATCTCGGCCGACCAGGTGGAGGAGTGCTGGCAGCTGCTGCGCCAGTCGGCGATGTCGGTCTCCTACGAGTGCCTGGCCTATCTGCCCGGCTATTCGCGCTGGCTCGACGGCCGCGACTGGACACCCGCCTACGCCAGGCACAAGCGCAACCTGCAACTGATCGGCCTGCCCGACGCAGGGAAGCGCTGGGTGCTGAAGAATCCCAGCCACCTGTTCGCCCTGGACGCCATCATGGCCGTCTACCCGGACGCGCTCATCGTGCAGATGCACCGCGACCCGAGCACCATCATCGCCTCGGTGTGCAGCTTGAACGAAAAGGCCAGCGAGGGCTGGTCGGAGAAGTTCCGCGGTCCGGTCGTGGGGGAGACCCAGCTGGACCTGTGGGCGCGCGGGGCCGCACGGTTCCTGGCCGCCCCCGCGCGCGACGACCACGCGCAGTTCGCCGACGTCCACTACGTCGACTTAGTCGCCGACCCGGTGGCGACCATCGCGGGCATCTACCAGAGGTTCGGGCTTCCGTTCACCGCCGAGGCGGAGGCTGCCATGCGGGCGCTGCACGCGGAGAGCACCACCGGTGCGGCACGGCCGTCCCACCGGTACACCCTGGCCGACTACGGTCTCACCGCCGAACAGGTCGACGAGCGATTCCAGCAGTACCGGGCGGTGCACTTCCCGGGACGCTGACACTTCCGGGCCCGGGTGCCCCGCATCGGCCGGGCGCCCCGGCGTGGCAGCGGGTTCGGACTCCGGTGGTGCGGGTCGCCCGGGCGGGGGGCGGGGCGCGGGGGCGGGGCAGCGGGTTCGGACTCCTGTGGTGCGGGTCGCCCGGGCGTGGCCGGGCGCCGGGAAGACGTGCGACGTCTCAGGCCTGGCCCGGCCGCAACACGATGAACAGGCCGTTGGCCTCGGCGCACAGGCGGTCCCCGTCGTGCAGGGTGGCGCGCACATACACCTTGCGCCCCTCGTGGTTGTCCACCCAGGAGCGCAGCGTCAGCTCCTTGTCCAGCGGGGTGATGGAGCGGTAGTCGATGGTCAGCGAGGCCGTCCTGGTGATGGACCCGGCGTGGATGGCCGCGGCCATGCCGCACAGCTCGTCGAAGCCGACGGCGACCTGACCGCCGTGCGCGGCCGCGTTGCCGCCCAGGTGGAAGGTGCGGAAGGTGATCGCGGTCTCCACGCCCTTGCGGCTGGCCCGGGTGACCCGATAGGGCGGCAGGGTGATGTTGCCGCGCGCGGGCAGCTCGTGGCGGGTCCACGTGGGCGCCGACCACTCGTCCACCACCGTCTCGGCCAGGGCGGCGTTGACCTCCTTGAGCTTGGCGATGAGGTCGAGCGCCTGGTCGTCGTCCGGGCGGGACAGCCTGGCGTGGTCCATGAGGGTGCGCACCTGCTCGATCAGCTCGCCCAGGTGCGGGCCGCCGCGACTGACGTCGGCATCCTTCATCATCTGTTCCCACATCGGCCGGAATCCGCCTTCGTGGTGCTCAGCGGTCGGTAGTGCGTCGGCCACGTGGTCTTCGGTCATGGTTTCCAAGGTATCCGGTGACCCGCGCGCGTGCGTTCGCCGGGTCGGCGCACCGAAAGCTCCGGCGCCGCGATCGCGGTCGCGGCCGAACCACGGCGCCGGGCCGCGGCTCAGTCGCCGGTGTGTCCGTCGATGCGCTCGCGCAGCAGGTCGGCGTGGCCGTTGTGCCGGGCATACTCCTCGATGACGTGGATGTACACCCAGCGCAGGCTGTAGGTGCGCCCGCCGGGCGGGAAGACGAAGGTGTGCTCCAGCGGCAGCTCCGCCACGGCGGCGTCGGCGGCGGCCGCCTCGGCGCGGTGGACGGCGAAGGCGGTCTCCGGGTCGGCGTCGTCGACGTGGTCGAAGTCGCCGGCGGGGTCGTCCTCGGCGCAGTACAGGTAGTCCAGGGGCAGGCCGGCGGCCGCGATGCGGAACCAGCCGCGTTCGACCTCGCTCAGGTGCCGGACCAGGCCGAGCAGCGACATGCGCGAGGGCGGGACGGCGCGCAGGCGCAGTTGGTCGGCGCGCAGGCCGGCGCACTTCCACCGCAGGGTGTCGCGGTGGCGGTCGAGCCAGCCCTGGAGGATCGCGCGTTCGCCCGCCGCGGTCGGGGCGGTGGTTCGGTCGACGGCCGGTGCTGTCCACGTCACGTGGTCGAGGGTATCGGTGAGTCGTTGCGAGGCAATCGATTTTGCCGCGCGGTCCGGCTCCCGGCGGTCGCGGACCGGCGCGGGGGGTGGCGTGAGCTGCGGTATCGGGCAGACTGACCGGATGCCTGTGGATACCAGCGGACCGGGCCGCGCCGAGGACGGCGCGCCCGCTCACCTGCCCGGCGATCCCGAACGTTCCGTGCTGGAACTGGCCAGGGGTGAGCAGCACTGGTTGCGCGCGCGGATGTTGCCCGAAGGACTCTACGAACTGCGCTGTCGCGACGGTCCCGGTGCGGAGCGCTTCGAACTGTTCACCTCCGATCATGTCCTGGTGCGCGACATCCTCTTCGCCTGGCTCGAGGAGAACCCCTGGTGGCGGGACGGGGTGGCCTGGTCGCCGATCGACCCGGAGATCGCCCGGGTCGAGGCCGTCCGGGACGAACTCACCGATCTGCTCGGCGGTTTCGACCTGCTCGGGGCGCTGGGCGAATTCGACGCCGGGCTCGACGACGCCCTGCGCCGGGCGGACGAACTCCTCGGGGAGCCCGGCGACGGCGGGCCGGGCGCCGACGGGTGAGGGCGCCCGGGCCGTCCGAGGATGTGTTGGAGCGCTTTCCACCCGGTGCGGCCCTCGCCCGGCTCTCGGCGCGTGCGTGTCCCGGCGTCGGCGCGAACCCTTGTGTCCGCCTGTGACGGCGGCCTACGATGCCCGACATAGAACACGTTCTAATTCGGGCCGTGCCGGTCCGCGTACGTCGCGACGCGCGGCGAGGATGGGAGCGCACATGATTCTCGACCGGTTCCGTATCGACGGGCAGGTGGCCGTGGTGACCGGCGCGGGGCGCGGACTCGGCCGGGCGATCGCGGTGGCCTTCGCCGAGGCGGGGGCCGACGTGGTGATCGCGGCGCGCACGAAGCAGCAGCTGGACGAGGTGGCCGAGCAGGTGGCGGCGAGCGGGCGCAGCGCGCACGTCGTCCCGGCCGACCTCGCCGACGCCGAGGCGACGGCGGCGCTGGCCGGGATCGCCGTCGACCGGTTCGGCAGGCTCGACATCGTCGTCAACAATGTCGGCGGCGCACTGCCGTCACCGCTGCTGGACACCACCCCGGAGGCCATGACACAGGCCTTCGGCTTCAACGTGGCCAACGCGCACGCCCTGATCCGCGCCGCCGTGCCGCACATGCTGGCGACGGCGGGCGGTGGCTCGATCGTCAACATCACCTCCGCCATGGGCAGGCTGCCCGGCCGCGCCTTCGCCGCCTACGGCACCGCCAAGGCAGCCCTGGCGCACTACACCCGGCTGGCCGCGATGGACCTGAACCCGCGCATCCGCGTCAACGCCATCGCGCCGGGGTCGATCCTCACCTCGGCGCTGGAGATCGTGGCCGGTGACGAGCGCATGCGCGGCGAACTGGAGCGCAAGACGCCGCTGCACACTCTCGGTGAGCCGGAGGACATCGCGGCGGCCGCGCTGTATCTGGTCTCCCCGGCGGGAAAGTACCTGACCGGCAAGGTGATCGAGCCCGACGGCGGGCTCGTCGAACCCAATCTGGCCATTCCCATCCCCGACCTGTGAGCCGGGGCCGGCGGACGGCCCTCGGACCGGATTCGTGGTCTAGCCGGGGGAGACCGGTTCGAAGGGCAGCATCTCCTCCGAGCCCGCCCGGATGATCCCCGCGCTGGACTCGGGCACCTCGTTCCACGCGCCGGGCAGATCGCGCAGCGGCTCGGACACCACGAACCTGGTCAGCCCGCCCAGCCTGCGCAACGCCGCCACCTCCGGGTGCAGGGCCTTGAGCTTGTCCATGTCGGTGGAGAAGAACAGCGAACGGGAGCGGCGCTCGGTGGAGTAGCGGTAGATCCAGATGGTGCCGCCGTCGGTGGTGGCGACTGTCATCTGCACCGGATTGTCCACCCCGTGCGCGCGGGCGACGTCCTCGACGAAGCCGACGGCGCGGGCGACCCCGGCGATCGGGTCCTCGGTCAGGCCGAAGGTCAGGGCCAGATAGAACAGCACCTCCGAGTCGGTGGTGCCCTCCAGCTCCGGGAACAGCTCCGGCGCCAGCGCGGTCATGAGGTCGCGACGCATCTCGTGGTGACCTTCCAGGACGCCGTTGTGCATCCACAGCCAGCGGTCGTGCCGGAACGGGTGGCAGTTGCTGCGCTGCACCGGCGAGCCGGTGGAGGCGCGCACGTGCGCGAAGAACAGCGGCGTGCGGATCTGGCCGGCGATCTCGCGCAGATTGCGGTCGTTCCAGGCGGGCTGGATGCTCTTGAACAGCGCGGGGCGTACCCCCTCGCCGTACCAGCCGATCCCGAAGCCGTCACCGTTGGTGGTGGTCGCGCCGAGACGGGATTCCAGGCTCTGGTCGATCAGCGAGTGCTCGGGCCGGAACAGCAGGTCCTCCGCGAGGATCGGCTCGCCCGCGTACGCCAGCCAGCGGCACATGTACCCATTGAAACAGAAGTGCCGGGCCGTCGGGGTACCTCCGGCCCGGCGCGTGTTCAGCTCGGGAAGGCGACCGAGGCGGCGCCGGAGCCGAGCGGGATCGGTCCGCCCGCCGGGGTCAGCGAGGCCGCGTCGAAGGGCAGCAGCGCCCCGGAGCGGGTGTTGGAGCGCAGGTAGGTCTGCAACAGGGCGGCCGCGTCGAAGCCGGCCACGCTGCGGTCGAACAGCGGCGGCGGGCTCGCACCGGCGGTGCCGACGTACATCTTGGCGCCGTCGGGGGTGAAACCCACCGACATGGGCGAGTCCACCGCGACCGAGCCGGTGATCTCACCGGAGGCCAGATCGATGACCTGCACGGCGTTCGCGCCCGCGGTGGCCACCATCAAGCTGGTCCCGTCGGGGCTGATGGCGCCGGCGACCGGGGCGCTGCCGGGCGCGAAGGAGATGGCGCCGGTGCGGGCCCAGGACTCGGTGTCGATCACCGAGACGTTGTCGCCGAGGGCGTTGACCGAGTACAGGGTGCGGCCGTCGGGGGAGACCGCCGCGGCGAAGGGCGCCGAGCCGTCGATCTGGATCCGCTCGCCGAGCTGGAAACCGGTCTCCGGGTCGAGGACCGCGGCGGTGGAGTCGGCGAACACGGTGTAGAGCCTGCCACCGTCCGGGGCGATGGCCGCCGCGAACGGGATGCCGGGCAGCGGCATCGAGGTCACCACGGTCTGCGTCGTGGTGTCGATGACGTCGATGGACGGGCGCGCGGTGAAGATGTACACCCGGTCGCGCACCGGGTCGGCGATCGGGGCGGTCATCCCGTCGGTGCCCGAGATCGGGATGCGCGCGGTCACCGTGTCGGTGGCGCGGTCGACGACCGCGATGTCGTCGGGGCCGGTGAGCGGCGGGTTGAAGGCCTGTACGTACAGATGCCTGCCGTCGCGGGACGCCGCGACGCCCGAAGCGTGCGCGCCGACCCCCTCGATCCTGGCGTGGACGCGGTCGGCGGCGGTGTCCACGACCAGCACCGCGCCCTCGCCCGCGATCGGAATGTAGGCGTCGGCGACGCCCTCCCGCGCTCCGGCCGCCGGGGCGAGCAGGGACAACAGGGCCGCGCCGATCGCGAACGCGCGCGCGGACCGACGCCGGAACCTCAGTGCCATCCTCGGACCTTTCGTGTGGGTATCCGAACGGACTATTCCCCGTAAACGCCGCTGTCGCAAGCGTTACCGTGCCCGGTCACCCTACCCGGGAGGCGGTCCGGCTCTGCCGCCCCGAAAGGGCTACCGACCGGTATGTTTTGCTGGCCGATGCCCTTTCCTGGCGTCCGGCAGTCTGAAATGTCCTTATTCCGAACCGCTTCGGGCCCACATATTCGACAGCAGGGTGAAACTCGGTGTGTCCGACAGCGACTGGCTGGACTCGTAGATGCGCTGGTATCCGGTCTCGACAATGCGCCACACGCCGTCGGGATCGCGGCGATAGCGGTCGCGGTAATAGCCCGCGCCCCGGATGAGGGCCCCGAATTCGGTGGCGATGACGGTGTCCTCGAAGGCCCAGGAGCCGGTGGCGGTATCACCGTCGACGGTGATCTCGGGGTGGTGCGCGATGTGTACCGTGACGATCGACGGCCCCGCTGTGGTGCGCAGGAAATCGGTGATGGCCTCGCGCCCCTGGAACGACAGCGGCTCGCCGAGGGCGTGCGTACCATACTCGGCGCGAGCGTCCTCCGCGAGGGTGTCGGCGAATTCGTCCCAGAGTTTGAGGTCGAGCGTGCGGAAGTAGCGGTATTTGAGCCTGCGTACGGATTCGAGGGCTTCCAGATCCATTCCGACAGCCTGGCATGCCGAATGCTTCTCCACAAGAACGTGTTCTAGTATTCGGGGTTGTTCGTGTGCGCGCGGATATTTCTTCTAAGCTGGGCGCGCAGTGCGAGGAGAGGTTGTGTCATGACGGTCGAGATGGTGGGCCATCGCGAATTCGTCCGGGCGGTGTCCCCTCGGGTGAGCGGTCAGGCGGTGCAGCCGCCCGTCTCGATGATCGAGCGAATGACGGTGATCCTGGACGCCTTCGACGCCGAGACGCCGACGGTCACCCTGCTCGGCCTCACCGAACGCACCGGTCTGCCGCGCTCCACCGTCTACCGCATCCTCGACCAGATGGTCCGGCTGCGCTGGCTCGCGCACACCCCCGGCGGCTACCGCCTCGGCGCCGGGCCCGAGGGGCAGGGGGGCGGCGCCCCCGGCCCCCACGGGGGTCGCGCCGTGGGCGCCCCCGGGGTGGGGGCGCGGGGCGCAGCG
>NZ_JARWRU010000967.1 GCF_029867845.1 Nocardia farcinica
CCAGCTACACCTTGTGCGCGGGGGGCGGGGCCACACCCCCCCCCGGCCCTGGTTTGGTGACGCCCGCGGGCGCGCCGCCGGCGGCGATGGAGCCGACGGACAGCACGTAGTCATCCCAATGCGCAGGACTCACGTAGTAGGTGACGTTGCTCCACGGGTCTGCGGTCGGATCGAGCGGGTCGATGACCTGGTTGTCGCCGGGGCAGGCGTTGGAGTCCTTGTTGCCCGCGGCCACCACCACGACGACGTCCTTCTCCAGCGCCGCGTACCGCACGGCGGCGCCGACCTCCATGTCGGCGTCCTGATGCGAGGTGCCACACCAGGTCTCGGAGATGTTGATGACCGAGACGCCCATGTCGGCGGCCCGCACGATGGCCGAGGCCATGGTGTACAGGTTGCCGTAGCCGTCGGGGAGGTCCTCGGGGTTCTTCTGCGCCGAGAGCCCCTCCTTCTGGTACATCTTGCTGGTCTGGCGGATGGTGACGATCTGCGCCTCCGGGGCGACGCCTGCGAAGCCCTGGCCCGGCACCTGCGAGGCGGCGATGAGACCTGCCACCAGGGTGCCGTGGCCGTCGCAGTCCTCGGTGCCGTCACCGGAGTTCGCGACGAAATCGCCGCCCGCCTCCAGACCGGGCAGCCGAGGATGGCGGACCACGCCGGTGTCGATCACCGCGATGCGCTGGCCGGCGCCTTTGGAGAACTGCCAGGCGCGTTCCAGGTCGAGCGCGCGCTGGGCGTCCGGGATGGTCGGGCCTTCGCCGCCGGTCAGGATGTCGGAGCAGTGCGAGTTCGCCGGCCGCTCGGTCGGCTCCCGCGGCGCGGCGGGATCACCCGCGGGCTTGCGCCCCGGATCGACGGCGGGCGGCCGCTCGGCCAGCGCCACACCACCGTTGCCACCCATCCCGAGCGACGCACTCAGCCCTAGCGTCACCGCAGCGGCGGCGACGCGCCACCGGCCGCTCACAGCCCGCGGACGAGGGAGTAGAGCGAGGTCACCCAGAACACCAGCGGCAACACCGCGGCCACGAAGCCGTATTCGAGCAGCTCCACGGCCCGCCGCATCGGCGGGGTGGCCGACTGGTTCGGGATGATGATGCCGAGGATCAACGCCGACACCAGGATCAGCATCGCCGCGCCGAACACCGCCAGCGGCAGCTCCATGGTCAGCGCCGTGCCGATCAGCATGATCAGCACGATCGCCGCGCCGCCCACGACCAGCACGACCGCCTGCTCGGCGCCCGCGTAGGTGCGGCTGCGGAACATCAGCACCGCCGCGCACACCAACGCCAGCGCGATGCCCTGCCAGTACGGGCTGTCGGCCCACGGGTCGGTCGCGGCCAGCGCGCCCGCAGCGGTCACCAGCGTGGTCGCCGACACCAGTCCGGCGAGGTATTTCCTGGCGTGCTCGGACTTGGCGTGCAGCACCTCGAGGGTGGGCAGCGCGCGGTGGTCGTCGGGATCGTCCTCGGTGGGATCGATCGGGGTGCCGGGGGAGGGGACCGGCGGCAGCGGCAGCTTGGCCAGCAGCATCGAGACCCGCGGCGACAGCGAGAGACCGAGCAGGCCGAGCGCGGCGGCGACCGCGCCGATGGCCTTCACCGGCTGGTCGGTCAGCAGGCCGGCCAGCGAGGCCGGAAGCAGATAGACCGCGACGGTGGCCGCGCCGATGAACAACGCGAGCCCGACACCGGTGACCCGCCAGGCCAGTATCGACGTCGCGGCGAGCAGGGCGGAGGCCAGCAGCAGATGCGCCCAGCCGTAATGGTCGGGGACGTAGAGCATTCCCGCGGTGAAGGCGGCGGGCAGCGCGCATCCGCCGAGGACGAGCGCGGTGTCGGCGTCACCGTACATCCTGCTCAGCACCATGCCCGCCACCACGAGCAGGATCGCCACCGCCAGCGCCAGCGAGCCGCTCACCCACACCGGCAGCGCCTGCGGTGCGGTGAGCAGTCCGAGGCAGCCGACCAGCATGGTGATCGCGGCCAGCACCGAACCGGTGAGCCGCGCGGTGCGCGGGGTCCAGCCGCGGAAGTGGTCGGCGTCGGCGATCGCGACGTTGTACATGATGTCGTCGAACAACGGCGTCGGCGCGGTGTTGGACGCGCTCTCCAGCATGAGCAGCTCGCCGTCGCGCACCCCGTGTTCGCCCAGCGACAGCGAATTGGAGAAGGGCGGGTGGCCGATCCTGGCCAGCACCCACTCGGCGGGCTCGAAGCGCTCGCCCTCGTTGTCGAAGTCGTTGCTGCGGCTGTGCTGGGCGACCATGTCGACGACGCTGGGAATCACGAGCGCCACCGGCACGTCGACGGGAATGGCCATGTCGACCTGGGTGTGTTTGGCGAGGATCGTCACCCTCGCCAGGTCGGGTGCGCGTACGATGCCACGTGTTGCATCCTCGTCGATGTGGCCCATTCGCGCGTGCGTCACGATTCCCCCAACCTGGTGCTCTACCTCGGAATTCCGCTGTGGCCGCGCGACGCCGGGCGAGTTTGCGAACCCCGTCGTCCGGGCAGCAGAATGCGAGACGAACTGTACGACATGTCGGCGCCTGCCTCTACACTGAGCCCGAGTTGCCACATGCGAGGTAGGGGGATTCTCGGCGATGAGCACTGTCCGGTTCCAGCGTCGTGCGCGCCGGGAGATGCCACGCACGCCAGGCGGCGAGGTCACGCTCCAGCCGCCGCCCGAGATCCCCAGGGTCACCCCCGGCAATCTGCTGATGAAGCTCATGCCGATCGTCATGGTCCTGGCGATGATCGGCATGATCGGCCTGATGTTCACCATGGGGACGGGCATCGCCAACAACCCCATGATGCTGATGTTCCCGGTCATGATGATGGTCTCGATGGTGACCATGTTCGCCGGTCAGGGCGGCGGCAAGGGCCAGAAGGCGGCCGAGGCCAACGAGGACCGCAAGGACTACCTGCGCTATCTCGCCCAGGTCCGCACGGACGGCGCCGAGCCCGCGCGCCAGCAGCGCGCCTCGGTGGAGTGGAGCCACCCCGAACCCGGCCTGATCTGGATGCTCGCGGGCACCAGCCGCATGTGGGAGCGACGCGCGGGCGACAAAGACTTCTGCCACGCCCGCATCGGCATCGGCCCGCAGCGGCTGGCGACCAGGCTGGTCGCCCCCGAGACCGGCCCGGTCGAGGAGCTGGAACCCATCGCGGCGGTCTCGCTGCGTCGCTTCGTGCGGGCCCACTCCACCGTTCCCGATCTGCCCACCGCGATCGCGGTCAAGGGCTTCGCCACCATCGCCCTCGACGGCGACCGCGCCCAGGCGCGCGACATGGTGCGCGCGATGCTGCTGCAACTGGCCATGTTCCAGGGGCCCGATCAGGTGCTCATCGCCGTCGTCGCGGGTCCCGACACCGCGCGTGAGTGGGAGTGGACGAAATGGCTGCCGCACACCCAGCATCCCGACGCGCAGGACGGCATCGGCAGCCAGCGCATGTTCTACGGCTCCATCCGGGAGGCGCTGGCGAGCCTGCAGCCGCTGCTGCACAACCGGGTGCGCTACTCGCGTAACCAGCCCGCCAATCCCGGCCTCGTCCAGATCGTCTTCGTCGTCGACGGCGGTCTGCTCGAGTCCGAGGAGGACCAGCTGCGCGAGTCCGGCTACGAGGGCGTCACCATCATCGACCTGTGCGGATACGCGCCGCGGCTGGCCGTCTCGCGCGGCATCAAGATGGTGGTGGAGAACGGCGAGTGCGTCGGGCGCGGCGCCACCGGCAACATGGAGCGATTCGCCGCCATCGACCGGATCAGCATCCATCAGGCCCAGCAGGTGGCCCGGCGCCTGGCGCCCTATCGCGCGGCGACCCAGCGCAGCAGCGACGTCGAAGCCGAGGAGACCGAGGTCATCTCGTCGTGGTCGCAGCTCATGGGCCTCGGCGACATCGGCACGTTCAACCCGGAGAGCGCCTGGCGTCCCCGCTACGGCCGCGAGCGGCTGCGGGTGCCCTTCGGCGTCGGCCCGGAGGGTCTGCCCATCGAGCTCGACATCAAAGAGGCCGCCGAGAACGGCATGGGCCCGCACGGGCTGTGCATCGGCGCCACCGGTTCGGGCAAGTCCGAGTTCCTGCGCACCCTGGTGCTGAGCCTGCTGGCCACCCACTCGCCCGACCAGCTCAACCTGGTGCTGGTCGACTTCAAGGGCGGCGCGACCTTCCTCGGCCTCGACGGCGTGCCGCACGTGGCCGCGGTCATCACCAACCTGGAGGAAGAGGCCGACCTCGTCGACCGTATGAAGGACGCGCTGGCCGGCGAGATGAACCGCCGCCAGGAAGTGCTTCGCCAGGCGGGCAATTTCGCCAACGTCTCCGAATACGAGAAGGCGCGCGCCGCCGGCGCCGACCTCGACCCGCTGCCCGCGCTGTTCGTGGTGCTCGACGAGTTCTCCGAACTGCTCACCCAGCACCCGGATTTCGCCGAGCTGTTCGTGATGATCGGCCGCCTCGGCCGCTCGCTGCACGTGCACCTGCTGCTGGCCTCGCAGCGCCTGGAGGAGGGCAAACTCAAGGGCCTGGAGAGCCACCTGTCCTACCGGATCGGCCTGAAGACCTTCTCCGCCAACGAATCCCGTCAGGTGCTCGGCGTGCCCGACGCCTACAACCTGCCCAACGTCCCCGGCGGCGGTTACCTCAAGTCCGACTCCGGCGAGATCCAGCGCTTCCAGGCCGCCTACGTCTCCGGCCCCTACGTGGGCGGGGGCTCCCAGCGCGAGGTCACCCAGGCGGGCGTCGCGGGCGGCGAGATCGACGTCAAGGCCCGCCCGTTCACCGCGCATCACGTGGATTTCCGGCCGAGCGATCGGCTTCCGGTGCCGAGCGCCGCGCCCGACGAACCGCAGGAACACCACGGCGAGGACGGCGAGAAACTGTCCAACCTCGACATGCTCGTCTCGCGCATCCGCGGCCACGGCAGGCCCGCGCACGAGATCTGGCTGCCGCCGCTGGACGAACCGATGACCCTCGACCAGCTCAACCCGCGCTCGGTGCTCACCGGCGAGTACTCGCCGATCGCGACGCTGCGCGCGCCCATCGGGCTCATCGACCGGCCCTACGACCAGCGCCGCGACCCCCTGTTCGTCGACCTGTCCGGCGCGCGCGGCAACGTCGCGGTGGTCGGCGGTCCGCAGTCGGGCAAGTCGACCGCCCTGCGCACGCTGATCATGTCGATGTCGATGACCCACACCGCCGAGCAGGTGCAGTTCTACTGCCTCGACTTCGGTGGCGGCACATTGGCGAGCCTGGAGGGCCTGCCGCACGTCGGCTCGGTCGCGGGCAGGCTCGACGCCGACAAGGTCCGCCGCACGGTCGCCGAGATGACCACCATCGTGCGCACCCGCGAGGCCAGGTTCCGTCAGCTCGGCATCGAATCGATGGCCGAGTTCCGCAGGCTGCGTTCGATGGACCCGGCGAGCAGCCACGCCGCCGCGGGCGCGCACGAGGACCCATTCGGCGACGTCTTCCTCGTCATCGACGGTTTCGGTTCGATCCGCCAGGATTTCGACCCGCTCGAGCAGACCATCATGAACCTGGCGGTGCAGGGTCTGTCCTACGGCGTGCACGTGGTGATCGCGCTGGCCCGCTGGGCCGAGGCCCGCCCGGCGCTCAAGGATCAGATCGGCACCAGGATCGAGCTGCGCCTCGGCGATCCGATGGACTCCGACCTCGGCCGCAAGTTCGCCGCCCTGGTCCCGCAGGGTCGCCCCGGTCGCGGTATGACCCCCGACTGCCTGCACATGCTCACCGCGCTGCCGCGGATCGACGGCAGCTCCGCCCCGGACACACTGAGCCAGGCCGTCGCCGACGCCGTCGCCACCATCGCCCGGCTCACCCCGGGCAGGCCCGCGCCCGCGGCCCGCATGCTGCCGGAGGTGCTGCCCCGCGAGCAGCTGCTGCGGATGGCGGGCAACTGGCCCTCCCAGCTGCCGCGCGGCCGGAACCTGCGGATCCCGATCGGCATCAACGAATCCGAGCTCGCGCCCGTCTACCTGGACTTCAACGAGTCACCGCACTTCATCGTCATCGGCGACAGCGAGTCCGGGAAGACCACGCTGCTGCGTTCGATCATCGAGGGCATCGCGGCGTCGAACACCCCGAACGAGGCGCGCTTCATCGTCGGCGACTACCGGCGCACCATGCTCGGCCTGATCCCCGAGGGCTATCAGGCCGGTTACGGTTCCACCGGTCCGCAGTTCACACAGAACATGGCAGACCTCGCGGCCTACGTCGCCAAGCGCGGCCCCGGCCCCGACGTCACGCCCCAGGAGGTGCGCGACCGCGCCTGGCTGACCGGCCCCGAGCTGTACGTCATCATCGACGACTACGACATGGTCGCCACCTCGCTGGGCAATCCGACCGCCCCGCTGGTCGAACACCTGCCGCACGCGCGCGATCTCGGTTTCCACGTGATCATCGCCCGGCGCGCCGGTGGCGCCAGCCGCGCCATGTACGAGTCGACCCTGGCCAGGATGAAGGACTTCGGCGCGGCGGGCCTGATCATGAGCTGCCCGAAGGACGAAGGCGTGCTGATGGGCAGCGTGCGCCCGAGCCAGCTCCCGCCCGGTCGAGGCACCTACGTGACCCGTAACACCCAGGAGTTGATCCAGCTCGGCTGGATTCCGGGCGCCGAGTGATGGCCCAGGTCGAACTGGTCCTCACCGACACCAGGATCTGGTCGCGCGGTCCGGCCACCCACTGGGACGGCGTGCCGTCGGTGGTGCTGGGCAGCAACGGGAGCCTGGTGATCGGGGAGCCGCTCAGCCCGCACGGCCAGGTCGGCTCGGCGGTGCAGTTCGTCGCCGCCGAACGGGTGGCGCTGCTGCCGCGCGTGCCCGAGACCACCGAGGCGTTGGCGGCGCTGTTCGCCACCGTCCTGGAGAACCTCGGCCTGTCGGCCCCGTGCGAGCGGTTCACCATCGTCTGCCCCACCGAGTGGGGGGCGCGTCGTCGCGAGACCGTCGCGGTGGCCGCCCGCCGTTTCGCCGAGGACGTGGTCTTCGAAGCACTGGCCGCTCGTTCGGTGGTCACCGACGAGGCGACCCTGCGGGCCGGGCGCACCGTCGTCCTGGAATTCGGCGCGCTGACCACCACCGCCGCCGTGGTCGTGCGCACCCCCGAGGGCGCGCACATCGAAGGCTGCGAGTTCGAGCCCGATCTGGCGCTCGACGATCTCGGCGTCGACCCGGGTGCGGCCGAGGGCCTGGCCGCCGTGCTGACCCGCCTGCTCGACGGCGGGCGCGCCGACGTCGTCCAGATCTTCGGCGTCACCGAGCCGGCGAAGCTGAGCGTGATCGACCAGGTCGCCCGCCAGATCTGCGGCGCCGAACCGGAACTGCGGCCGGTCTCCGGCGTCGAGCTGCTGCGCCGACCCGAGCCCCGCGCGGGCTACGTCCCCGACCCGGTGCGCGCCATGCCCGACACCGAATGGCTGCAACCGTTGCCCCCCCGCGCCGCCGCCCACCAGGCCGAACACCACCCCCGCCCCGAAGGGGCCCCGGCCCCCCCCGGCCTGGTGGTATATGCCCCCCCCCCCCTCGGG
>NZ_JARWRU010000968.1 GCF_029867845.1 Nocardia farcinica
TGCCGGGGGGTGATCACCGAGCCGGGCGTCCCGCGCGAGCCGGATGGGGTTACGTTCGACCCATGAGGATTGAGGTCGGCGGTTTCGCGCCGGAAATCGACGAGGGCGCCTGGCTGGCGCCGAACGCCACGGTGATCGGCCGGGTGCGCCTGGCCGCGGAGGTGAGCATCTGGTACAGCGCGGTCCTGCGCGGCGACCTGGAGCAGATCACCGTCGGGGCGCGCACCAACATCCAGGACGGCTGCGTGCTGCACGCCGATCCCGGCTTCCCCCTGACCATCGGCAGCGGGGTGTCGGTGGGCCACAACGCGATCCTGCACGGCTGCACGATCGGCGACGACGTGCTCGTCGGGATGGGAGCCACTGTGCTCAACGGCGCGGTGATCGGCGAGGGCAGCCTGATCGCGGCCAACGCGCTCGTCCCCGAGGGCGCGCAGATCCCGCCGGGATCGCTGGTCGCCGGGGTGCCGGGCAAGGTCCGTCGCGAGCTCGACGAGGCGGCCAAGGACGGAATCCGGCTCAACGCGGCGGTGTACGTGCACAACACCGGAACGCATCGCAAGGCCACCATACTGTGACCTACGGACACTGTGATTCACGGCACAGTCGCCGATTCGCCGACTCCGCCCGCTGATACCATTTGTCCTGCATGCGCGCCATTTCCCGACGTGACGAACGTCCGGCGTGGCGCGCATGATGCGTTGACGGGGAGGAGGTTCCGGTGTCGTACCAGGATTCGAGTATGCACCGTTCCCAGAAGCGGATCAGTGTGGCCGATATCGCGGCCCAACCGGGGGGAATCGAGGCGCTGCACCGCCGGGTCCACGAATTACGGGCCCGGGGTGTGGATTTCGCCGCGAATGCCATCGAACGGGAAATGGCGGATCTGGATCTCCCACGCGGCTGACGGACCGGACCTGTCCGCGTACGGCGCGCAGATGAAATAATGAGCCTCCATCACCCGCAGCGTTGCGCCACCGCGCCCGGCCACGGCCGCGCCGAAGGACTGGAGATTCCGAATGCCTGCCGTACCACCCATGCTTCAGCGCATTCTCGACAAGCCCGTCACCGACGGTGAGAAGTTGCTCGAGAGCGCGCTCTCCGCATTCATGGATTTCGGCATCAAACGCACCAGCATGGGCGAGATCGCCCGGCGTGCGGGTATCAGTCCCGCCACCCTCTACCGGCGGTTCGAATCGAAGAACGATCTCGTCGAGGCGGTCAGCGTCCGCGAGGCGCAGCGCTTCGTCGAATACATCGACAAGCGGGTCCAGACCGTCGACGACGGTGAGGACCGGCTGGTAGAGATCTTCGTCGCCTTCATCAGCGCCATCGCGGGCAACGAACTGCTGCGCAGGCTGCTGCGCACCGAACCCGAGCTGATCCTGCCCAGGCTCACCACCGACGCGGGCCCCGTCCTGACCGTCGGCCGCGTCTACCTGGCCGAGAAGCTGCGGGAACTGCGTCCCGACGACGCCGATTTCGACGCCGACCTGGTCGCCGAGGTGATGGCCAGGCTGGCCCAGTCGCTGGCACTCACCCCGGACGGGCTGATCCCGCTGTCCGACCCCGAGGCCGGCCGCGAATTCGCCCGGCGCACGCTGCTGCCGATGGTCGGCGTACAGCCACACAGGCAGGCCGCGTCCGCCGCGAACGGCGCGGATCAGCCCACCCCGAAAGCCGCCTCCACCAGTTCGTCCAGCAACTGACCCGCCGCCGCGTCGACCGGCCGGTCGCCGTCGGCCAGCTCGGCGGCCAACGCGGCGATCCGGCGCGCCGGGTCGCCGCCGGGATCGGGCAGCGGCAGCCGGGAGACGTACTGGGTGATCCAGCGCCGCCTGCCCGAGTACAGCCGGTTGCCGCAGACCGCGTCGTAGAAACGGACCCCGAACGCGGAGTTCGCCACCGCCATCACCAGATGCGCCAGCTGCTCGGGCGGGTGGCCGGCGCAGGCGGGGCCGGTCAGGTCGGCCAGCGAGATCCAATAGCAGTCGCCGTTGACCACCGCGCCGGAGCGGTCGAGCGCGAAGCGCGCCCGGTCGCTGATGTCCGGGAAGACGATCTTGGGCTTCGGCCACCGGTCCGGCCGCTGCGGCACCCAGATCTCGAACCACTTCCTGCCGCTGTCGGTGAGATAGGTCCGGGCCGCCAGGATCTCGCGGTGGGCGCGCAGATAGGCGGCGGTGGCGGGGAATTCGCGCAGGTCGATCGGCACGCGGCGGGAGTGCGCGGCGTCGTAGGGGTAGAGCACCCTGGTGTCGGCCGCGCGCCGCACCCGCCAGGGCCGCAGGTCGCGGTGGGTGAGCAGCGGGCGCAACAACTCCGGTTCCGGGCACGGCGAGCGCCGCTCCCAGTCCTCGGCGATGAACACCCGGTCGGCGTTGGTCTTGATGCCCACCCGCACCGGGGCGATCTCCCCCACACTGCGCCAGGTCCGGTCCGCGATGGCGGCGAGCCAGGCCTCCCGCGCCGGATGCGAGACCCGCCAGGCCGCCTCGGCTCCCCGCACGGGATCGGACATCCGTTCCCCCGGCCGGTCCCGCGAGGGAACCGACGGATGCGGCAGATCCAGCGACGGCAGCCCGACCGCGAGTGTGCCGACTTCCACTGCGTAGGTGTGGCCGTTCCGCGCGACCAGCGACGACCGGTCGGCGAGCAGGGCATCGAACAGGTCGGCGGCGCTGGTCGGCTCGCGATCGGGGGCCTCGTAGGCGGAGACGTGCCTGCACGGCGCGCGGGCGCCACCGCGGACGGCGATGGTGACCGCGGGCAGCACCGCGGCGGTGAAGAGTTTGGTGTCGCCGAGGTCGTAGATCTCCGCGGGTGGCAGCTCGCGCAGCAGCACCGCGCGGATGTTGGCGCCCGCCCTCGTGCTCAGGAACCGGTTGGCGCACAGCAGTCCGAGCACGCCGCCCGGCCGCAGCAGCCGTGGTGCGAGCGCGACGAAGGGGTGTGTGAGGTCGATGCGCCCGCGCAGCCCGAACTCGCGGCTGAGCAGCCGGGCGGTCTCGGCGCCCAGTTGCTGGACGCGGACGTAGGGCGGATTGGTGATGATCGCGTCGAAACGCCGCTCGTGCGCGGCGGCCGAGGCGAGGAAATCGCCGCGATGCCAGCGCACCTCGATGCCCTCGGCCGCGGCGCGGGCACGGGCCCGGTCGAGCGCGCCGGGATCGAGGTCGTAACCGGTGGCGGCGAGCCGCACGTGCGATCGCGCACGGGCGGCGGCGCGGTGCAGGGCGAGCAGCAGTTCACCGTCGCCGCAGGCCGGATCGAGCACGCGGAGCACGGGACGACCGGATTCGGGCAGATGGGCCAGCACGCGGCGGGCGAGGAAGTCGGCGAGCTCGGGCGGCGTGTAGTGCCTGCCGTGCCGTTTCCGCTCGCCCGTGTCGCGGGCCGGGGCGCCCATGCGCCGATTCTGCCCCGCACCGCCGGCGGAACGGGTGTGCCGCGCGGCCGGGCGCGTCGCGCGTGTTCCCAGGAGGGCGCGCACCGGCTAGCATCGGTCTCGAAATAGGACCACTCGAGGAAGCGGGTTCCCATGGCCCCGACCAGTACGCCGACCGCCGAGCAGACGGCGCTGTCCCGGATTCTCGACCAGCGGTACACCTGCAGGCAGTTCCGCCCCGACCCGGTGCCGCGCGAGACGATCGAGACGTTGCTGCGGATGGCCCAGCGCACCCCCTCGTGGTGCAACACCCAGCCCTGGCACGCCGTGGTCACCGAACCCGCGGCCACCGAGCGTTTCCGCAAGGAGCTGCTCGGCCACATCCAGACCGCCGCGCCCGCCCCCGACCTGCCCTTCCCCACCACCTACAACGGGGTCTACAAGGAGCGCCGGCGTGAGTGCGGCAAGCAGTTGTACTCCGCCGTCGGCATCGAGCGGGGCGACAACGCGGGCTCGATGCGCCAGATGATGCGCAACTTCGAACTGTTCGACGCCCCGCACGTCGCCATCATCACCACCGAGGCCGAACTCGGCGTCTACGGCGCGGTCGACTGCGGCCTCTACATCAGCACCTTCCTGCTGGCCGCCCAGAGCCTCGGCCTCGGCGCGGCTCCGCAGGCGGCCCTGGCGGGATACTCGCCGTTCCTGCACGAGCACTTCGGCATCCCCGAGCACCGGCAGGTCGTCGCGGGCATCAGCTTCGGCTACGCCGACGACGAGCACCCGGTGAACTCCTTCCGCACCCACCGCGGAGACCTCGACGAGGCCGTCACCTTCGTCGACTGAGCACCGTCCACCCGGGGCCCGCGAGCACCGCGTGTGGTCGCGGATCAGCCCGCGGGCCGCTCCCGCAGGATGCCGGGCCCCAGCTCGGGCACGACGTCGCGGGCGGTGACCGGCTCCCCGCACTCCTCGCACTCCAGCCGGATGCGGGCCTCGCCCGCGCAGTCGCGGTGCCGGTAGTGCACGGGCGGGCCGTCCGGCGCCATATAGGTATCGCCCCAGGCCCGGATCGCCATGAGGATCGGATAGATGTCGTGACCCTTCTGGGTCAGCCGGTACTCCTCGTAGGCCCCGCCGTCGATCCTCTGCTTGACCAGGATGCCGTGCTCGACCAGCCGATCCAGCCGATCCTGCAGGCGCCCGCGCGAGATGCCGAGCGCACTCTGGAAGGCGTTGAACCGGCGCACGCCCGCGAAGGCGAACTTCAGGATGACCAGCGTCCAGCGATCACCGAGGACGACCAGCGGGCGCGTGATCGAACACGGCTCGTCGGCGAGATCCTCGTAGCGCATTCCCCGATGCTACCCAGCTCCCGGCCCGGGGCGACCACGGAAAAGCGAACGGCCCCGGAAGGAGTTCCGGGGCCGTTCGTCGCCGTGCGATCCGCTTCGGCTCAGTTCACAGCCCTGATCTGAGCGTGGCGCCGCGTC
>NZ_JARWRU010000969.1 GCF_029867845.1 Nocardia farcinica
CGGCGGCGGGCCGGACCCGGCGCGGCGGGGAGCACGTCGCAGGAACCGATGTGCCGCGGGCGGATTCGCCGACCTGGCGTTCGGTGCTGATCTCCCGCCGCCCCGACCGTCCCGGTGTGCGCGAGCTGCTGCGCCACGCCACCCAGCGCGTGCCGCTCAGCGGTACCGGCCAGGGTGAGGCCGATCGCACCACCCTGCTCGCGCTGGCCCGCTTCCGCGGTCAGCCGTGCGTGGTGTTCGGGCACGACCGCGCGGGCCGCCACGGCGAGCACATGGGACCGGCGGCGTTGCGGGAGGCGCGCCGCGGTATGGCGCTGGCGAACGAGCTGCGGTTGCCGCTGGTGCTGGTGATCGACACCGCGGGCGCGGCGTTGTCGAAGGAGGCCGAGGAGCGCGGCCTCGCCCCGGAGATCGCGCGCTGCATCTCCGACCTGGTCACCCTGGACATCCCGACCGTCTCGATCCTGCTCGGCCAGGGCACCGGCGGCGGCGCGCTGGCGTTGTTGCCCGCCGACCGGGTGCTGGCCGCCACCCACGCCTGGCTGGCCCCGTTGCCGCCGGAGGGCGCGAGCGCGATCGTGTACCGCGATGTCGAGCACGCCCCGGAGCTGGCCGTCGCGCAGCGCATCGGCGCGGCGGAGCTGCGCGCCGACGGCGTGGTGGACCGGATCGTGCCCGAGCGCCCGGACGCCGCCGACGAGCCGGTGGAGTTCGCGCGCCGGGTGGTCGCCTCGGTGGCCGAGGAGCTGGCGGCGCTGCGCGACCTGCCGGTGGAGAAGCTGCGTGAGAGCCGTCACCTGCGCTATCGCCGCCTCGGGATGCCGGGCGCCGGGCTGTGAAGGAGCCCGGCGAACACACCTGCCACCGTCGTTGACGGCTCGCCCGCGCACTTCTACGGTCGCAAGGTGACCTTCCGCAGCGATACCTCCGCCGTGCCGTCGATCGTGCTCAACGATGGCAACCTGATTCCTCAGCTCGGCTTCGGGGTGTTCCAGGTCCCGCCCGAGAACACCGTCGAGGTGGTCACCGCGGCCCTGAAATC
>NZ_JARWRU010000970.1 GCF_029867845.1 Nocardia farcinica
GCCCCGCCCCCCCCCCCCCCGGGCACCCCCCCCCCCCCCCGGCGGGGCGGCGCCCCCCCCGGGCCCCCCCCCCCCCCCCCCCCCCCCCCCCCCCCGCCCCCCCCCCCCCCCCCCCCCCCCCCCCCCCCCCCCCCCCCCCCCCGCCTCCGTCGTCCGGCGGCGCGTTCCGGGGCGCGCCGCGAGCAGGCCTCAGTAGACGGGACCGGTGTACTTCTCGCCCGGGCCCTTACCCGGCGCGTCCGGGTGCGCCGAGGACTCGCGGAACGCGCGCTGTAGCGCCTGCAACCCCTCGCGCATCGGCCCCGCGTGCGGGCCGAGGTACTCTACCGAGGCGGTCACCAGACCCGCCAGCGCCGTGATCACCCGGCGCGCCTCGTCCAGGTCCTTGCGGGGGCTGTTCTCCGGGTCGTCGTCGCTCAGCCCGAGCTTCTCCGCGGCCGAACTCATCAGCATCACGGCCGCCCGGCTGATCACCTCGACCGCGGGGATCTCGGCCAGTTCGCGCACATCGCCGGGTTCGCGCGGGGAGTCGTCGAGCTCGTCAGTCATGACTGACAGGCTAGCGAGGCCGCCCGCACGATTCGGAGCTGGCCGATCTCGGCGACGTTCTTCAGCAGCTCCGCGTTCACCCAGTCGGCCAGATGCGCCACGGTGAGCCCGGCCTCGGCGGGCCAGGGATAGGCCGACGGCGCCTCGAGCGTGGCGTCGTCGCTCGCGTCCAGCGCCGCCGCCCACGCCGTCCGCAGCGCGCGCAGCCGCTGCAGCGCCGCCGCGCCCGTGCCCGGCCAGCAGACCTGCTCGCGTGGCGTCGGCTCGCGGCCCTCCAGATGCGCCAGCGCGGTGCCCCACCACCAGTCGATGTGCCAGCTGAGCCAGGCGACGGTGGGTGCGGGCATCGGGTCGGGTTCGATCTCGGCCCAGTCCGGCCGCCACCGGCCGTCCTCGCCGCGGTGTACCGTCCACACCACCGGCGCGGGGCGCCACAGGAAGTCGTCTTCGGTCAACGCGTTCAGGTGCACCTCGGCCGGCGCCCAGGTGAGCTCGAACTGCCAGTTCAGCAGGCCTCGTGCGGGGATCGGCATGCCGGACAGCTTCGCCGGGCGCGCCCGCCGCTCGCAACGGGTTTTAGCCGGTGGCCGCCGGAGGCGATTCGGTTCCGGGTCGTGACCCTGCTAGACTTTCTCCCGACGACCGCCCCGGCTGAGCCGGGGCCGACAAGTGGAGCCCGACTCCCACCGTTGCCGGCGACGCCGTAGAGGACGATCCCTGGTGAAACGGTCCGGTCATCCGCCTTCGGGTGGATTTCTCGCGTGTTCGTCGCGCGGGAGCCGATGCGCTGTGCCGTGTCGGTGATCGGTCGACGCGGGCCCCGTGGCGGTGAAATATCGCACCGGGGCTTTTGTGTTGGACAAGGGGTTGCATTGCTTGCGGTCGTCGTGACGACACCGCTTGACCTAGGAGGCCCCATCAGCACTGAGACCCGCATCAACGATCGCATCCGAGTTCCCGAGGTCCGGCTCATCGGACCTGGCGGCGAGCAGGTTGGGATCGTGCGTGTTGAAGATGCACTACGCGTCGCAATGGAAGCCGATCTCGATCTCGTCGAGGTCGCCCCGGATGCCCGTCCGCCGGTCTGCAAGATCATGGACTACGGCAAGTTCAAGTACGAGACCGCGCAGAAGGCGCGCGAGTCCCGGAAGAACCAGCAGCAGACCGTCATCAAGGAGCAGAAGCTCCGTCCGAAGATCGACGACCACGACTACGAGACCAAGAAGGGCCATGTCATGCGCTTCTTGGAAGCCGGGTCCAAGGTCAAGGTGACGATCATGTTCCGGGGTCGCGAGCAGTCCCGGCCCGAGCTGGGTTACCGGCTGCTCCAGCGGCTCGCAGGCGACGTCGCCGACCTGGGTTTCGTCGAGACCTCGGCCAAGCAGGACGGCCGCAACATGACGATGGTGCTCGCTCCCCACAAGGGTGCGAAGACCCGCGCCAAGGCGCAGCAGGCCGCCCGGCCTCAGCAGGGTGCGGCTCCCTCCGCTCCGGCTGCGGACCAGGGCGCCAAGCCCGCCGGTTCGCAGTAATACGTTCAGATGCCGCAGGTCTCCCGGTGACCTGCGGACGACAGATATGAGGATTCCATGCCGAAGATGAAGAGCCACAGCGGCGCCTCGAAGCGATTCAAGGTGTCCGGTAAAGGCAAGCTGCTGCGTCAGCAGGCGAACCGTCGCCATCTGCTCGAGCACAAGCCCTCCCGCCGGACTCGTCGTCTGGACGGCACCGAGGTCGTCGCGGCTGCCGATGTCCGTCGCGTGAAGAAGCTGCTGGGCCGGTAACCAGCCCCACCGGCTCATCGCCATCCTCCCGACCACATCCGGGCGCACCGCGCCCCCTATTCAGATCAAGGACTGACCTGTGGCACGCGTCAAAAGGGCCGTCAACGCTCAGAAGAAGCGCCGTTCCATCCTCGAGGCCTCCAAGGGCTACCGCGGCCAGCGCTCGCGGCTGTACCGCAAGGCCAAGGAACAGCAGCTGCACTCGCTCACCTACGCCTACCGGGACCGCCGGGCGCGCAAGGGCGACTTCCGCAAGCTGTGGATCGCGCGCATCAACGCCGCGGCGCGTCTGAACGACATCACCTACAACCGCTTCATCCAGGGCCTGAAGGCCGCCGGTGTGGAGGTCGATCGCAAGATCCTGGCCGAGCTGGCCGTCTCCGACGCCGAGGCGTTCGCCGGCCTGGTGGCCGTGGCGAAGGCCGCGCTCCCGCAGGACGTCAACGCCCCGGCCGCCTGAGCCGACCTCGTTGACCACGGGATCTTCTTTCGGAACGACCCGCGGACCCGCTTCGAGGAGCGGGGCTCGCGGGTCGTTCCGCGTCGTCCACAGCACGGGCGTCGTCCACAGCACGGGCGTCGTCCACAGCACGGGCGTCGTCCACGGCACGGGCGTCGGGTGTGGCGCGGGCATGGCCTGCGGCTCCCGGGCGGTGGCTCGCTCGTCGCGAGAGCGGGTGTGGCCGCGGTGACGGACGGGAACCGGATCGCCCAGGAAGCGGTGAGCAGGCACAATCCGCGCATCGTCGCGGCCGCCAAGCTGCACCGCGCCGCGCACCGCCGCAAGACCGGGCTGTTCCTCGCCGAAGGCGCCAACGCGGTGACCGCCGCGCTGGCCACCGGCCGCGTCAGAGAAGTGTTCTATTCGGCCGCCGCGGCCGAGCGCGAGCACGAACTGGTCGCCTCGGTGGCCGCCCGGGGCGTGCGCGCCACCCTGGTCGACGACCGCGCCGCCGAACACCTCGGCGAAACGGTCACCGCCCCCGGACTGGTCGCGGTGTGCGAGCAGATCG
Source organism: Nocardia farcinica (assembly GCF_029867845.1). Classification (GTDB taxonomy): domain Bacteria; phylum Actinomycetota; class Actinomycetes; order Mycobacteriales; family Mycobacteriaceae; genus Nocardia; species Nocardia farcinica_A. Next base: position 3,347 of record NZ_JARWRU010000970.1, read on the forward strand.
ACGTGCCGCTCGCCGAGGTGCTCGGCGGCGATCCGCGCCTGCTGGCCGTCCCGGTGGAGATCGCCGAGCCGGGCAACGCGGGCACCCTGATCCGGGTCGCCGACGCGGTCGGCGCCGACGGCGTGGTCCTGGCCGGGTCCACCGTCGACCCGCACAACGGCAAGTGCGTGCGGGCCAGCGCGGGCAGCTTGTTCCACGTGCCGATCGCGCGCGGCCGCGAGATCGAGCCGACGCTCACCGCGGTGCGCGAAGCAGGCCTCACCCTGCTGGCCAGCGCCGCCGACGGCGAGGTCGACCTGGACGAGGCCGACGACATCCTGGCTGGCCCGGTGGCCTGGCTGTTCGGCAACGAGGCGCACGGCCTCGATCCGGCCGTGGCGGCGCTGGCCGACCATCGGGTGCGCATCCCCATCCACGGCCGCGCCGAGAGCCTGAACCTGGCCGCCGCCGCGGCGATCTGCCTGTACGCGAGCGCGCGCGTGCGCCATCGCGCCCGCGGCTCGGATCCGGTGCGCCGGTAATCCGGGTGAATCGCCGGAAAACGATCCCATAGGATTTCGTACCAGCAGCAATCGGGACCGGGTGCCGACCCGGCCCGCACCGACCCCAACGGGAGAGACGAACCATCGTGGCCGACGACAGCACCGGAGTCGAGCGCAGGACCGACGAGCGTAATGCCGCGGGATCGGCCGTGGATCTCAGCGAAGAGGCGCTGGCCGCGGCCGCCGCCGAAGCCGAGAAGGCTTTCGCCGCGGCTGCCGATCTGGACGCGCTCGCGGTCGCCAAGACCGACCATCTGGGCGGCAAGGCTCCGTTGGCGCTGGCCCAGCGCGCGCTCGGCGCGCTGCCCAAGGAGGAGAAGAAAGACGCGGGCAAGCGGGTCAACGTGGCTCGCGGCCGGGTCCAGCAGGCCTACGAGGCGCGCCGCGAGGTGCTGCTCGCCGAGCGCGACGCCGCCGTGCTGGTTGCCGAGACCATCGACGTCACCCTGCCCGCGCGTCGCCGTCCGGTCGGCGCCCGCCACCCCATCACCGTCATCTCCGAGCGCATCGCCGATGTCTTCGTCGCGATGGGCTGGGAGGTCGCCGAGGGCCCCGAGGTCGAGACCGAGCACTTCAACTTCGACGCGCTGAACTTCCTGCCCGACCACCCTGCGCGCACCATGCAGGACACCTTCCACATCGCGCCGGAGGGGTCGCGCCAGGTGTTGCGCACCCACACCTCGCCGGTGCAGGTGCGTTCCATGCTCGAGCGCGAGCTGCCGATCTACGTGGTCTGCCCCGGCCGCACCTTCCGCACCGACGAGCTGGACGCCACCCACACCCCGGTGTTCTCCCAGGTGGAGGGTCTGGCCATCGACAAGGGCCTGACCATGGCGCACCTGCGCGGCACGCTGGACGCCTTCGCCCGCGCCCTGTTCGGCCCCGACACCCGCACCCGCATGCGGCCCAACTACTTCCCCTTCACCGAGCCCTCGGCCGAGGTCGACGTGTGGTTCCCGGACAAGAAGGGCGGCGCGGGCTGGGTCGAGTGGGGCGGCTGCGGCATGGTGAACCCGAAGGTGCTCATCGCCAGCGGCATCGACCCCGAAGAGTACAGCGGTTTCGCGTTCGGCATGGGTCTGGAGCGGACCCTGCAGTTCCGCAACGGCATCCCCGACATGCGCGACATCGTCGAGGGCGACGTGCGGTTCACCCTGCCCTTCGGCATCCAGTCCTGACCTCCCCTTCGATCGAGAGAGCGAAAAGTCACGTGCGAGTAGCGCAGTCCTGGCTGACCGAGATCATCGAGCGCGGCGCCCCCGGCTGGTCGGTCACGCCCGAGGAACTCGACGCCGCCTTCGTCCGCGTCGGGCTGGAGGTCGAAGAGGTCGACAAGCTCGCCAGGGTGACCGGCGACATCGAGCATCCGCTGGTGGTCGGCCGTGTCCTCGAGATCACCGAGCTGACCGAGTTCAAGAAGCCGATCCGCTTCTGCAAGGTCGACGTCGGCAATCCCGAACCGCAGGAGATCGTCTGCGGCGCGCGCAATTTCGCGGTCGGCGACCTGGTCGTGGTGGTGCTGCCCGGCGGCGTGCTGCCCGGCGGCTTCGCGATCAGCTCGCGCAAGACCTACGGCCACATGTCGCACGGCATGATCTGCTCGGTCGCCGAGCTCGGCATCGGCAAGGACCATTCCGGCATCCTCGTGCTCGAGCCCGGCGCCGCCGAGCCGGGCGCCGATGCCAACGAGCTGCTCGGCCTCGACGACACCGTCATCGAGCTGAACATCACCCCCGACCGCGGCTACTGCTTCTCGGTGCGCGGCCTGGCCCGGGAGATCGCCTGCGGCTCCGACCTCGAGTACCTCGACCCGGCGGTGCGTTCGCTGCCCTCGGACGAGGCCCAGGCCTGGCCGATCAAGATCGAGCCGGACTCGCGCTGCACCCGTTTCGCCGCCCGCCGCGTCACCGGGATCGACCCGAAGGCAGTCAGCACCTGGTGGTTGCAGCGCAGGCTGCTGCTGTCGGGCGTGCGTCCGATCTCCCCGGCCGTCGACGTGACCAACTACGTCATGCTCGAGCTCGGCCAGCCGCTGCACGCCTTCGACGCCGCCCGGCTGTCCGGTGGCCTGGTGATCCGCACCGCGAACAAGGGCGAGACCCTGCGCACCCTCGACGATGTGGAACGCACCCTCGACGACGAGGACGTGGTGATCGCCGACGACTCCGGCGTGATCTCGCTGGCGGGCGTGATGGGCGGCGCCAGCACGGAGGTGGGCGCGGGCACCACCGACGTGCTGCTGGAAGCGGCGACCTGGAACTCGCTGCTCATCTACCGCACCGCGCGCAGGCACAAGCTGGTCTCCGAGGCGGGCAAGCGCTACGAGCGCATCGTCGACCCCGAGCTGAACGTCGCGGCGCTGGACCGGGCCGCCACCCTGCTCGCCGAGATCACCGGCGGCACCGTGGAACCCGTGCTCTCGGACGTGCGGGTGCCCACCCCGGCCGTCGAGCCGATCCCCATGGACATCGACCTGCCCGACCGTGTCGCGGGCGTCACCTACCCGCGCGGCACCGCGGCGCGGCGGCTGGCTCAGATCGGCTGCCATGTCGAGGTCTCCGTCGACGAGGAGACCGGCCACGGCCAGCTCGTGGTCACCCCGCCGAGCTGGCGGCCCGACCTGGCCCAGCCCGCCGACCTGGTGGAGGAGGTGCTGCGCCTGGAGGGCCTCGAGCAGATCCCGTCGATCGTGCCGACCGCCCCCGCCGGCCGCGGTCTGACCCCGCAGCAGCGTCGTCGCCGCGCCGTGAGCCGTGCGCTGGCCTTCGCCGGTGGCGTGGAGGTGCCCGCCCCCGTCTTCCAGGCGGCCGGTGTGTTCGACGTGTGGGGCCTGGACGAAGACGACCCGCGCCGCGACACCACCCGGGTGCTCAACCCGTTGGATGTGGAGCGCGCCGAGCTGTCCACCACTCTGCTGCCCGGCCTGCTGGAGATCGCCCAGCGCAACATCTCCCGCGGCGCCCGCGACCTGACCCTCTACGCCATCGGCCAGGTCACTCTGGCCACCGGCGAGACCAAGCCGGTGGAACCGCTGCCGGTGGACCGCCGCCCGACCGACGAGCAGATCGCGGGCCTGCTGGCCTCGCTGCCCGACCAGCCCGTGCGGGTCGGCGCCGTGCTCACCGGCCGTCAGGAGCCGCGCGGTCCGTGGGGTCCGGGCAGGCAGGTCGAGGCCGCCGACGCCTTCGCCCTGGTCGACGCGGTCGCCGACGCCGCGGGCGTGACGATCGAGCGCCGCGCCGCCGCCTACCTGCCCTGGCATCCCGGCCGCTGCGCCGAACTGGTCGTCGACGGCGCCGTCGTCGGCCACGCGGGCGAGCTGCATCCGGCGGTGCTCGAGCGCGCAGGCCTGCCCGCGCGCACCTGCGCGGTGGAACTCGACCTCGACGCCCTGCCGCTGGTCGAGGCCAGGCCCGCCCCGGTCGTCTCGGCCTTCCCCGCCGTCCTGCAGGACGTCTCGGTCAGCGTCGAGAAGACCGTCCCCGCCGCGGCCGTCGAAACCGCCCTGCGCGACGGCGCGGGCGAGCTGCTCGAGGACCTCGCCCTGTTCGATGTGTACGAGGGCGAGCAGGCGGGCGAGGGCCGCAAGTCGCTGACCTACGCCCTGCGCTTCCGCGCCACCGACCGCACCCTCACCGAGGACGAGGCCAGCGCGGCCCGCGACGCCGCCGTCGCCGCCGCGGGCGAGGCCGTCGGCGCGGTCCTGCGCGGCTGAGCCGCGAGAACGGTCTCGATCGGCCGGTAGGGGC
>NZ_JARWRU010000971.1 GCF_029867845.1 Nocardia farcinica
GCAAGCGGGCCGTGCTGGGCGAGCGCGTGCCGCCCCGCCGATCGCCCGCTCACCATCGGCGTCATCGACACCGTGGCGCACACGTCGGCGCGCTCGGCGGTCAGGGCCAGCACGTGCCCGCCCGACAGCGAGACACCCCACAGCACCACACGTCCCCGGTCCACGCCCGGCTGCCTGCCCGCGGCGGCGACGGCCGCCCGGTAGTCCTCGAGTTGGGCCGCGAGCCGGATGTGCTGGCGCGGTGCGCCGCCGGAGGCGCCGAACCCCCGGTAGTCGAAGGCCCACACGGCCAGGCCCGCCTCGGCCAGCCTGCGAGCGAAGGGGTCGAGGCCGGAATCCTTGGTGCCGCCGAGTCCGTGCGCCATCACCACCACCGGCCTGCCCGCCTGCCCGTCGAACGGGCTCGGATCGCCGCAGGTGTAGAACCAGGCCGCACAGGTGGTGCCGTGCGAGTCGAACTCGATCGTGGTCCGCGTGCTCATCGGAGTTCTCCCGCCGCCGTCTCGGCCACCCGGGCCCAGGCGGGCGGCCCATGGAGCCGGGCTCGCGTCGCGCCCGCGGGCAGCTCCCTGGTGCGCATGTCGTGCTCGTAGAGGAAGTAGTCGACCTGCTGGGTGTGGCGCGGGGTCGGCAGCATGTGCCCGGTGTAGCGCTGGGCGTCCTCGGCGATGACCCGGCGCATCCGCTCCGGCGAGGGCAGCCGGTACCGGCCCACCGCGTACGCGCCGATCAGCCGCGCCTGTGCTTCGACGAACGGGAACAGTGTCGGTGTGGCCTGGGCGAAGCCGGCGAACACCAGATCCTCGATGCCGGGCACGAACATCCGCTTGTACAGGTCGATCCTGTTGTCCGGCGCGCTGAGGAACTCCGGGTCGAAGAACGGGAAGGTGATGTTGTAGCCGGTGGCGTAGATGATCACGTCGAACTCGCCGGAGCTGCCGTCGGTGAAACGCACGGTGCGGCCGTCCAATCGGGCCACGTCCGGCTTGGCCACCACATCGCCGGAGCCGAGCCGCAGCGGCAGTTCGACCGACTGGGTCGGATGCGCCTCGAAGAACCGGTGATTGGGCTTGGGCAGCCCGTAGCGCTCCGGTGTGCCGTTGAGCAGCGGCTGCCCCCACTGCGCGAGCTTGCGCTGCCAGGAGACCGGTAGATACGGCGAGGTGCGGTAGTACTTGTCGGCGGGTCTGCCCGCGATGTACTTCGGCACGATCCAGGCGCTCGAACGCGTCGACAGGGTCAGCGAATTGCCCAGCGCCTTGGACGACAGCTCCACCGCGATGTCGGCGGCGCTGTTGCCGAGGCCGACCACCAGGATGCGGGCGCCGGTGAAATCGTGCGGGGTCCACGGGTCGATGTAGTGGTGGGCGTGCAGGCTGATGCCGGTGAACTCGCCGGGGAAGTTCGGATATCGCGGATCCCAGTGGTGGCCGTTGGCGACCACGAGCAGGTCGAACAGCCTGCGCTCACCGCGCGCGGTGGTCAGCTCCCAGCCACCGCCGGGCAGCCTGCGGGCGTGCTCGACCGCGTTGCCGAACTCGATGGACTCCGCCAGCCCGAACGCCTCGCAGTAGTCGTCGAGGTACTGCTTGATCTGGCTGTGGTGCGGGAAGTCCGGGTAGTGCTCCGGCATCGGGAAGTCACGGAAGGACAGCTGATGCTTGGAGGTGTCGATGTGCAGCGAGCGGTAGGCGCTGCTGTGGCCGTTGGGATTTCCGAACGCCCAGTTGCCGCCCACCCGGTCGGAGGACTCGAAGCAGACGTAGGGCACCCGGTAGTCGGTGAGCATCTTGCCCGCGGTCAGGCCGCTGATGCCCGCGCCGATGACAGCTGTGCGCGGCAGGTACATCCGATCCCTCCGGCGAACGATCCTCATGGTTTTCGAGTAGTCACATTCTCAGATCCGGGCATCGCTGTCGGGGTTTTCGCGAAAGGGACAGTCGGTTTCTGCCGACGACGCCGATTCAGGCGCGGCCGACCTCCGCCTCCAGTTCGGTCTTCAACCGTTCGAGGGTGCGCCGGATGTTGCCGCGCTGGTACCGGGCGAACCCGGGCTGTCCGGTCGCCAGCCGGTCGAAGACCGCCGTCACCGGGTCGGGCCAGCGAACCCGGTCGTCGCGCCAGATCTCGGTCACCAGGGTGCCGCCCTCGACCGGTGCGAAGCGATACTCCCAGGTGGCCACCGCGACCGGGAGGACCGGCCTGCCGATGCCGAACTTGCGCACCGCGAAGGCGAAGCGGCTGCCGGGGTCGGCGACGGTGACCACGCACTCGGTGTGCCAGCGGAACCCGCGCCGCACGTTGGAGCCGACGAAGCGCGTGCCCGGCCGCACCTCGCGGGCCGAGCCGCTCAGCACCGCCCCGGTGTTCTCGGGACTCCAGCGGCCCATCTGGGTGACATCGCTGACGTGCTCGTAGGCCGTCGGCGGATCGACGGCGATCACGACGCTGTCGGAGATCTCCAGGGGCCGGGAAATTCTGGGATGCGACACGCCCCGACCCTAGCGGCCGCGCCCGCCCGGCGACAGATCCCGCCACCCGGGCAGGCGGCGCGGAGACCTCGGCCCCGCCGACCACCCGTTCCCGTTTCGGCGGGATCGGGGCGGGAATGGCCGAAGGAATGAACGGATCGAGGAGGTGGGCGATCGTGGCGGACAACATCGGCGGCGAGCCGCGACACAACGGCGCGGTGCGCGAGAATGACGGCGCGGTGCGCGTGGACGGCGGTGCGGTGCGCGTGGACGGCGGTGCGGGATCGGAGAGCGCAGGAGCCGGCGGTGACCACGCGCGGCCGACCCGGCGGGTGGTGATCGTCGGCAGCGGATTCGCCGGGTTCACCTGCGCGCGGCGGCTGTGCCGGACCCTGGCCCGCCGCGGCGAGCGGGACGTGGAGATCGTGCTGGTCACCCCCAACGACTACATGCTCTACACCCCGCTGCTGCCGGATGTGGCGGGCGGGCTCATCGACCCACGGTTCGTGGTGATCTCGCTGGCCGACTCGCTGCCGAAGGTGCGGCTCGTGGTGGCCACCGCCGAATCGGTCGACCTGGCGAACAAGACGGTCACCGTCACCAGCCCGCACCACGCGCCGCGCGAATTGTCCTACGACAAGCTGGTTCTCACCCCGGGCTCGGTCACCCGGCTGTTCGACGTGCCCGGCCTGGCCGAGCACGCGCGCGGACTCAAGACTGTCGCCGAGGCGTTGTACCTGCGCGAGCAGTTGCTGCGGCAGCTGGAGCTGGCCGACCACGAGGACGATCCCGAGGTGCGCCGGGCGCGCCGCACCGTCGTGGTGGTCGGGGCGTCCTACGCAGGCACCGAACTGATCGCGCAGTTGCGCGCGCTGGCCGACACCTACGCCGACCGCCGCGGCGTCGACCGTTCCGAGATCCGCTTCCTGCTGCTCGACACCGCCGAGCGGGTCATGCCCGAGGTGGGGGAGAAGCTCGGCGACAAGGTGCTCGAGGTGCTGCGCGCACGCGGTGTCGAGATCAGGCTGGAGACCACGCTCTCGGAGTTGACCGAGGACCACGTGGTGCTCACCGACGGCACCGTCGTGCCCACCCACACCGTGGCCTGGGTGACCGGCGTGACCGGCGCGCCGGTGCTGTCCACCCTCGACCTGCCGATGGAACGGGGCCGCCTGGTCGTCGACGAGTACCTGCGCGTGCCCGGCCACCCCGACGTGTTCGCCGCGGGGGACGCCGCCGCGGTGCCCGACCTGACCGCGCCGGGACAGATCACCCCGCCCACCGCCCAGCACGCCGGGCGACAGGGCAGGACGCTGGCGCGCAATGTCGCGGCCGCGCTCGGCATCGGCGCCGCCGCGCCCTACAAACACAAGGACATGGGCCTGGTCGTGGACCTCGGGCCCGGATTCGCGGTCGCCAACCCGCTGGGGATCCGGCTGGCGGGCCTGCCCGCCAAGATCGTGGCCCGCGCTTATCACACCTACGCCGTGCCGCGCGGGGTCAACCGCTGGGCCATCACGCTGACCTATCTGACCAACGCCGTCACCCCGCGTCCGCTGTCCATGCTGGGACTGGTGAGCCCCGAGGAGGCCAGTTTCGGCGTCAGTGAGGGCATACCCGCCGACCGCTGACGCGCGTGCGAACAGCTCGCCCCCGGCCGGTCGCCCGAGAGTATCGGCGGTCGGCCCGAAAGTAATCGGCGCGGGGGCCGAAAGTAATCGAATGGAAAGATCAGACCAGGAAGTTTGGTCTTCCGGTACAGTGGTACGCGGTTCAGGTATCGCTCCGTCGATGCGGCCGGAGCGATTCTCATCGTTGTATGAGTTACCAGGAACGGGTAGGCAAGAGATGGACGACACCACCGCGCGTAGCCGAGAACCGAAAGACACCGACCGGGTGATCTGGCCCGATCCCAGCCCGCTGGCCGATTGGTGGGCCGATGTCATGGGCACTGCGACCGTCGCCCGGAATCCGAAGACCTCGGGCTCGGCATCGCAGCGCTGACCCTCCGGGTCGGTTCCCGCCCGGTCGAGATCCGGGCACACGAACACCGAACGGCCCCTGTTCCCGCGCTGGGTTCAGGGGCCGTT
>NZ_JARWRU010000972.1 GCF_029867845.1 Nocardia farcinica
CGGCCCGCCGGGCCCCCCCCCCCCCCCCGGGGGGGGGGGGGGGGGGGGCCGGCGGCGCCCGGGGCGGCTAAGACCACCGCGCCGCCGCGACGCCACCCCGCCGCGCGCAGGCGCAGCGCCATGATCTCGGCCAGCGCCGGATCGGGGCCCATGGCGGGCGTGACCGAGACCATGGGGTGACCGGATTCGGCGACCTCGCGCGGAACGTCCTGATACACGTGATAACCGGAGGCCAGGAACGCCGGGATCACCACCGCGGGCCGCTCCGGCGAGCACGCCCGCAGGTCGCGCAGCACTTCCGCGGGCGAGGGACCGAGCACGTCGACGAAGGCGGTGCGCACAACCGGATCGCCCGCGAGTTCCGCGGTGACCGCCTCGGCCAGCGCGGCGATCATCTCCACTCCCCTGGTGCTCCTGGTGCCGTGCGCCACCAGGACCAGGGCCGGGGCGTTCACCACGCCCCGATCGTCGGGGCGTAGCGCGGCGCGCGGGCCGGGGAACCCACCGAGGGGCGCAGCAGGGGCGCGTGCGCGTTGTCGTCGGCGCACTCGGCGGCGTCGAGCGCCAGCCGGTATCCGCGCTTGACCACGGTCTGAATGGCCTTGGGCGCGCCGAGTCCGGCGCGAAGGCGGGCGATGGCGGTCTCCACGGCGTGGGTGTCCTCACCGCCGCCGGGCAGCGCGGCCAGCAGGTCCTCGCGCGAGACCACCCGGCCGGGCTGGCGGGCCAGCGCCCGCATCAGCGCCATCGGCGCGGGCGCGAGCTGGCGCACCTCACCGTCGACCACAACGCACGCGCCGCGCACGCTGATGATGTGGCCCGCGGCGTGGATGCGGTTGGCGCGGCGCGGCAGTTCCTCGGCCACGTGCCTGGCCAGCGCGCCGAGGCGGGCACGGGCGGGCATGGTGGTCGGCACACCCAGTTCCTCGAGCGGCGCCGCGGTGATCGGTCCGACGCAGGCGGGCAGCACCCTGGTGCGCAGGGCGTGCAACAGGCCCTCGAGCAGGCCGGTCTCCTTGGCGCGCATGAGCGTGGAGGCCACGGCGGGCGCGCTGGTGAAGGTCACGCAGTCCAGGCCCGCGGTGACGATGGATTCGATCAGCTGGTCCATCGGCCCCTGATCCTCCGGCGGGGTCCAGCGATAGACCGGCACCGGAACCACATCCGCGCCAGCGCAGCGCAGCACCTCGCAGAAGTCGGGCACCGGCTCCCACTCGGTGGTGGCGCCGTGCAGCTGGACGGCGATGCGCACACCCTCCACGCCTTCGGCCAGCAGGTGGTCGAGCACCTCGGCCGAGGACTCCGAGGCGGGCGACCACTCCTCGCGCAGTTCGGCCGCGCGGATGGCGCCCTTGGCCTTCGGGCCGCGGGCCAGCATCCTGGTCCCGGCCAGCGTGTCGCGCAGCTGTTCGGCCAGGCCCCAGCCCTCGGCGGCCTCCATCCAGCCGCGGAAACCGATTCCGGTGGTGGCGACCGTCACCTGCGGCGGCTCGGCGATCAAGGTCCGGGTGACCCGTTCCAGTTCGGTGTCGTCGGCCAGCGGAATGATCCGTATCGCGGGCACAGAGACGACCGACGCCCCCCGCCGGGTGAGCAGCTTGGCGAACTCGTCGGCGCGGCGTGCCGCGGTGATTCCGACAGTGAATCCGGCTAGGCCGTCGCCCGCGTCAAAGGTGTTCATGAATAACTCATCCGTCCGAGGATTCGACCGTGACCGGCTCGTTGGAAATGGAAACGATGCCGTCGTCGACACGCACCGCGTACACCGGCAACGCTGCCGATCCGTCGTCCAGGCAGTGCCCGTCGATGAGCGAGAACGCCTGCTTGAGCAGCGGCGACGCCACGACGGGGATGCCGCCCCGGTCACCGACGATGCCGCGCGACATGACCGCCGCCCGGCCGAACGGATCGATGTTGCCGACCGCGGCCAGGGTGCCGTCGGACAACAGGAACAGGGCTGCCTGCCTCCCGCCCCGCAACAATACCGCGACGCCGCGGCCGGGAATCAGATAGTCCAGGCGGCAGGCCTGCGTCCATCCGGTGACGGTCGAAGGGACAAAGCTGGGTGAATCGATTATGGTCATCGGGTTCCTCCTCCGGGCGTCCGATTCATTCTTCAGGCGCCCTGTTTCCGCCTGGTTAAGCCGCTATTGCGAGCCGCTATTGCGAGCCGCTATTGCGAGACGCGGGTCACTTCCGGCATTCCGAGCAGCACCGGCACCTTGCGCTCGCCGCTGTCGTCGAAGGCGATGGTCGGGTCGGGCTGATCGGGGGCGTTGACGAAGGACACGAACCGCGAGAGCTTGTTCTCGTCCTCGAGCACCGCGGCCCACTCGTCCTTGTAGCCCTCGACGTGCTTGGCCATCGCGGCCTCCAGGTCGTCGGCGATGCCGAGGCTGTCCTCGCAGATCACGGCCTTGAGGTAGTCCAGGCCGCCCTCGAGGGCCTCCTGCCAGGGCGCGGTGCGCTGCAGGCGGTCGGCGGTGCGGATGTAGAACATCAGGTAGCGGTCGATGTAGCGGATCAGCGTCTCGTCGTCGAGTTCGCCCGCCAGCAGCACGGCGTGCTTGGGGCTGAGGCCGCCGTTGCCCCCGACGTAGAGGTTCCAGCCGTTCTCGGTGGCGATCACGCCGACGTCCTTGCCGCGGGCCTCGGCGCACTCGCGGGCGCAGCCGGAGACGGCCAGCTTGAGCTTGTGCGGGGAACGCAGGCCGCGGTAGCGCTTCTCCAGCAGCACCGCCATGCCCACCGAGTCCTGCTGGCCGTAGCGGCACCAGGTGGAGCCGACGCAGCTCTTCACCGTGCGCAGCGACTTGCCGTAGGCGTGGCCGGATTCCATGCCCGCGTCCACGAGGCGCTTCCAGATCAGCGGCAGCTGCTCCACGCGGGCGCCGAACAGGTCGATGCGCTGACCGCCGGTGACCTTGACGTAGAGGCCGAACTCCTTGGCGACCTCGCCGATGGTGATCAGCTGCTCGGCGGTGACCTCGCCGCCTGGCATGCGCGGGACCACCGAGTAGGTGCCGTTCTTCTGCAGGTTGGCCAGGAAGTGGTCGTTGGTGTCCTGCAGCGCGGCGGCCTCGCCGTCGAGGATGTGGTCGCTCGAGGTGGAGGCCAGGATGGAGGCCACGGTCGGCTTGCAGATGTCGCAGCCCGAGCCCTTGCCGTACTTGGCGATCAGGCCCGAGAAGGTGCGGATGCCGGTGACCTGCACGATCTGGAACAGCTCGGCGCGCGACTGCTCGAAGTGCTCGCACAGCGCCTTGGACATCTCAACGCCGGACTGCTCGAGCAGCTTCTTGAGCATCGGCACACAGCCGCCGCAGGAGGTGCCCGCGGTGGTGCAGCTCTTGATGCCTGCGATGTCGCAGGCGCCCTCGGCGATGGCGCCGCAGATCGAACCCTTGGAGACGTTGTTGCAGGAGCAGATCTGCGCGTCGTCCGGCAGCGCGTCGGCGCCGAGTTAGGCGCCCGCCGGGGAGATCAGCGCGGCCGGGTCGGCCGGCAGCGGGCGGCCGACCAGCGGGCGCAGCGCGGCGTACTGGCTGGCGTCGCCCACCAGGATGCCGCCGAGCAGGGTCTTGGCGTCGTCGGAGACGACCAGCTTGGCGTAGGTGCCCTTGGCCGCGTCGTGCAACACGACCGACAGCGCGCCCTCGGTGGTGCCGTGCGCGTCGCCGAAGCTGGCCACGTCCACGCCCATCAGCTTGAGCTTGGTCGACATGTCGGCGCCCGGGAATTCGCCCGCGCCGCCGAGCAGCCGGTCGGCGACGATCTCGGCGGTGGTGTAGCCGGGGGCGACCAGGCCGTAGCAGACGCCCTCGATCGCGGCGCACTCGCCGATCGCGTAGATGTTCGGATCGGAGGTCCGCAGACTCAGATCGGTGATGATGCCGCCGCGCGGGCCCACCTCGAGACCGGCGTCACGGGCGATCTGGTCGTTGGGCCGGATGCCCGCGGAGAAGACCACCAGCGCGGCGTCGATGGTGGACTCGTCGGACAGGTGCAGCCGCAGACCGCCCTCGGTCTGCTCGATCCGCGAGGTGCCGACGCCCAGGTGCACGTTCAGGCCGAGGTCGGTGACCAGACCCTCGAGCACCGAGCCGCCGCCCTCGTCGACCTGGGCGGGCATCAGGCGGTTGTTGTATTCGATGACGTGCGGGGTCATTCCGAGCAGCTTGAGCGCGTTGGCCGCTTCCAGGCCGAGCAGGCCGCCACCGATGACCACACCGTGCGCGCCGGGGCCCGCCGCCTCCGCGGTGGCGCGGATGCCGTCGAGATCCTCGAGCGTGCGGTAGACGAAGCAGCCGGGCAGGTCGTGGCCGGGCACCGGCGGCACGAAGGCATAGGAGCCGGTGGCCAGGACCAGCGCGTCGTAGCCGATGATCTCGCCCTCGGAGGTGGTGACCTTGCGGGCCTCGCGGTCGATCGACTCGGCGCGGCGGCCCAGCTTCAGCTCGACCAGCTCGTCGCCCGCGTAGTCGTTGCCCGGCAGCGCCAGCGCGTCCGGGTCCCACGCCCCCACATAGGAGGACAGGCCGACGCGGTCGTAGGCGGGGCGCTGTTCCTCGCCGAGCACGACCACCTGGTAGCTGCCCTGCTCGTCGCGGGCGCGCAGGGCCTCGACGAAGCGGTGTCCGACCATGCCGTGGCCTGCGACGACCACGGTCTTGCGAGTGGTGGTTTCGGGGTTCATGAGAGACCTCCCAAGATGTGGCTGGCGTCAGGCGCCGGCGGACACGACGGACGGGGTGGCGGGGCGGGTGTCGACGAGCTGGTCGTCGGCCGGGCGGCGAATGCCGGGGCGGCGCAGGAAGACCGCCCAGGTGACCGCGGCGCAGGCGACGTAGAAGGCCAGGAAGACCCAGAACGCCGTGGTCGCGGAATTGGTCGAGGAGTAGGAGGAGCGCAGCACCAGGTTGATGCCGACGCCGCCGAGCGCGCCGATGGCGCCGACGAAGCCGATGAGCGCACCCGAGGTGTTCTGCGCCCAGGCCGAGCGGACCGAGGGAGCGGCGTCGATGCTCTGCGACTTGGCCTCGAAGACCGAGGGGATGATCTTGGTGACCGCGCCGTTGCCCATGCCGGAGAGCACGAACAGGGCGACGAATCCGGTGACCAGCACCGCCATCACGGTTCCGCTCGCCACGCCGTCGTTGCCGTCGGCGGCCGAACTCGCGGCGATGACCAGCGCGGCGGCGGCCATCATGGCGCCGAACATCACCAGGGCGACCTTGCTGCCGCCGATCCGGTCGGCCAGCTTGCCGCCGTAGGGGCGGGCCAGCGAGCCGAGCAGCGGGCCGATGAAGGCGATCTGCGCCGCGTGCAGGGTGGCCTCGGCCACGCTGTCGCCGCCGGCGCGGAAGTTGATCTGCAGGATCTGGCCGAAGGCGAAGGAGTAGCCGATGAACGAGCCGAAGGTGCCGATGTAGAGGAAGGCGATCGCCCACGACTGCGGGACCTTCAGCGACTCGAGCATGAACGACAGATCGGCCTTCTGGTTGCGCAGGTTGTCCATGTACAGCGCGGCGCCGAGGCCGGCCACCGCGATGGCGACCAGGTAGATCGCGCAGATCAGGCTGGCGTACTCGTTGCCGAGGGTGGCGATGACCAGCAGGCCGATCAGCTGGATCACCGGAACGCCGATGTTGCCGCCGCCCGCGTTCATGCCGAGCGCCCAGCCCTTGAGCCGCTGCGGGTAGAAGGCGTTGATGTTGGTCATCGACGACGCGAAGTTGCCGCCGCCGAAGCCCGCGAAGGCCGCGACCACGAGGAAGGTGGTGTACGAGGTGCCCGGCTGGTTGACGAAGTACAGCGTCAGCAGCGTCGGGATCAGCAGCAGCACCGCCGAGAACACCGTCCAGTTGCGGCCGCCGAAGCGGGCGGTGGCCACGGTGTAGGGGATGCGCAGCACCGCGCCGACCAGGGTCGGAACCGCCATCAGGAAGAACTTGCCCGCCGCGTCGATGCCGTACTTCTCGGTGGGCATGAACAGCACCATGACCGACCAGATCGACCAGATCGAGAAGCCGACGTGTTCGGCGACCACCGACCAGATCAGATTGCGCCTGGCGATGTCCTTACCGCCTGCCTCCCAGGCAACGACGTCTTCGGCATCCCAGTGCTCGATGTCGTGGTTACGCGTCAGCGTGCTCAACAAGGGCCTCCTGAACTCGGATGCCCCAACGGTAGGGAGCGGGTATTGCCGAAATGCTGCCCGAAGTGACGGGTCGATCAACGGTTGCTCACCTGCCGCGCGGCGCCGAGGTGAGACCCGGACGCATGTTTCGCGCATGTGACACAGCCGTTTTCAGCACGTCACGAAGTGGCCAGGAGCACACGCGAGCGGCTGTGAGTGTGACGTGGACAGCATCATGCGCCCATCGGGGCGGCCCCGCAACCGGAAGCGGCGAGCCCGGCGTGGGGTGCGCGCTCGCTGTGGGGCCGAAGGTCATCAGTTTCATAGGATGATCGGATGAGGTCCGGCCGACCGGCGGGTCCGGCTGTACCCTGTGTCCGTGCAACCCGTCCGGCGCACCAGCCTCATCGCCCAGGTCACCGAGCAGCTGCGGGCCGAGGTCAGGTCCGGCCGGTGGCCGATCGGCACGCGCATCCCCACCGAGCCCGAGCTCACCGAGATGACCGGCACCGGGCGCAACACCGTGCGCGAGGCCGTCCAGGCACTCGTGCACGCGGGCATGCTGCAGCGCCGCCAGGGCTCGGGCACCTATGTTGTGGCGGGCTCGGAGGTCGGCGGCACGCTCAGCAAGTACTTCGCCGACGCCCGCGACCGCGACGTGCTCGAACTGCGCCTGTCGCTGGAGAGCACGGCCGCCGGCCTGGCCGCCCGCCGCCGCGACGACAACGACATCGCCGAG
>NZ_JARWRU010000973.1 GCF_029867845.1 Nocardia farcinica
CCTCCCGGTAGCGCGCGACCGGCTGGTACTCGATCGGCAGCGACTCCGCGTAGTGCGCCACCCCCGCCTGGATGCGCTTCTCCCGCTCGGCCACATCGGCCTCGAGATCGACCTCGGAGAGGTCCTTGAGCAGCCACGCGACCTCGTGCGGGGCATAGGACCCGAACGTGGGCCCGCGCAACGGTTCCGGGAACCGGCGGGCGGCGGGGTCTCGCGGGGCCGCCTCGGACGACGCGCTCACGGTCCGCGCCGCGCGCAGCGCCACCGGGTCCGCGCCGGGCACGACCGCCACCAGCACCTCCGCCCCCGACGCGATGAGCACGTCGACCACCCCGCCCGGCCCGGTCAGTTCCTCCGTGTCCGCGGGCGCGTCGATCACCAGCACCAGCACCGGATCGACAGCGGCATCGACTCCGCCTCGGCAGGCGCCGTCGAGGCCAACCGCCGCACCACCGCTACCGGCGCCGCAGGCAGCAGCCGGTGCGACCGCGTCGATCG
Source organism: Nocardia farcinica (assembly GCF_029867845.1). Classification (GTDB taxonomy): domain Bacteria; phylum Actinomycetota; class Actinomycetes; order Mycobacteriales; family Mycobacteriaceae; genus Nocardia; species Nocardia farcinica_A. Next base: position 499 of record NZ_JARWRU010000973.1, read on the forward strand.
GCTCGATACCGAACAGCGCCGACAGCCGGGCGTCGTACTCGGTGAGCCACTGCGCGTTGTACAGGTAGCGCGGCACCTCGTCCACCGGTTCGGGGGCGCGGAAGCGGAAGCCACGACGCAGCGGGTAGCCGGGCTCGTCGAGCACATGGGCCGGGGAGCGGGTGGTGGTCTGGAACCGTGCCGGGATGCCCGCGGCGACCAGCGCGTCGGCCAGACGCAGCGGCAGATACATCAGTTCCTCGTGGCCGAGCACGATCACCGGGCGGCCGGGGGCCAGATCGGCGAGGCGGGCGCGCAACACCGCGTCGGCCGCCGACAGCGCCGCCTCGAAGGCGCGGGTGTCGGCGTCGAGGATGCCGTGCCTGCCGCCCTCGGGAACCTCGGCGGGCCAGGGCAGTTCGACCCGGTGCGCACGACCGCGCACCGCGGCGACGGGGTTGAGCTCGGGCTCGGGCAGCGCCTGCACCGCGCTGATCAGATCGGCGGGCAGCACGGTCGAGCCCTGCGCCAGGCACACCGTGTCGATGCGCGCACCGAGGTCGGCGGCCACCTTCTCGAACCGCTCGCGGTCGGCCTCGGTGCGCATGTCGACCAGCGAGGCCAGCACGTAGTGCGTGCGCGGGGCGAATTCGTGCAAGGCGCGCACCGCGTCCAGCGCCGTCGCGCCGGTGGAGATCTCGTCGTCCACCAGCACCAACGGCAGCTCGCCCGCGAACACCTCGGCGGGCTCGGGTTGCAGCAGGTGCGAGGTGGCGTGCGAGTGCCCCTCCTCGAACCCGGTCAGCGTGCGCGCGGTCGGCACGTCACGGCGGGTGGAGTGCAGATAGCAGCGCGCGCCGAGACGCGCGGCCACCAGATGGCCGAGGCCGGTCGCGGTCTCGGCGAAGCCGAGCACCACCGCGGCGTCGGGGCGCACCAGCACCTGTCGCACCAGATCGCCGAGGCGCTCGCCCGCCGCGATCACCACGCGGGGGTCGGTGGGCAGATGCTTGCCGAGCACGGTCGAGACCAGCAGGTGCGCGCGGCGCGGATTGCGGCGCAGACCCGGCGTGACCAGCGCGCCGATCCGCATCGGCGTATCGGCATGGTCGAGCTCGCGCAGTTCCAGTCCGAGCGTCCTGGTCGCCCAGGGCGCGCTCATCCGCTCACCGCGGCCGTCAGCAGGTCCACGAAGGACACCCCCTTCTTCGCCACCCCGAAGACCCGCGCCCGCAACATGGTCTGGCGCGCCCAGCTGCGGTGCGGCCGCATCTCGTTCATCTTGTTGCGGTACTCCGAGGCCGCGACACCGCCCACGTCGTCCTGCAGGATGTCCAGCGCGTCGGAGTACTCCTCGTGCGAGACCACCGACAGCGCGTGCACCGCCGCCACATGCGAGGGATGGATCACCGTCTTGCCCTGGATGCCGTTGGCGCGGTCCAGGGTGATCTCGCGCAGCAGCCCGTCCAGATCCCGGCTCACCAGGTACTGGCGGAACTTCACCGCGTCCGACTCCTCGAACGGCGCGGTGCGCAGCAACGGCCGGAACATCCGCTCGTGGTCGGCGAAGTACTCCCACACCGGCCCGGTGATGACGAAGCCGGTGCCGTCGGCGCGGCCGAGGTAGTTCACGATGTCGGCGATGACGTCGGCGACCACGCGCACGTCGTAGATGGTCAGGTCACGGTCGCGGCGGATGCCGAAGGTCGAGCACATGTCGGTCGCTCCGATGCGCACCGCCAGGATCTGCTCACGCTGCTCGGCCAGCATGGCCGCGATCTGGGTCAGCTCAGCGTCACGGCTCTGCCGGTGCACCAGCGCGGGCGACTCCAGCACCGGCATGCCGAAGATCGGCCGGTCCAGCCGCTCGGCCACATCGGCCAGCGCGTCGAGGTACTTCTGGCCGGAGACGCTGTCGAACTTCGGGAACACGAATCCCGACAGCGCGGCCAGACCGGGGCCGAGCTGGTCGGTCAGCTCGCCGATGGTGTCGGCGTCGCGCACGCGCACGAACAGCAACGGCGCCGAGTCGCGGTCGACGGCCAGTTCGTCCAGTGTCGCCACGGTCTGCCGCTTCGCCCGTCCCACCTCGTGGTCGGCGACGGCGTCCTCGAGGTCGATGACCATGGAACAGACCCCGCGCGCCGCGCGTCTGCGGATGGTGTCGGCCAGATCCGCGCGCGTGGCGGGCACGTAGAGGGTGGCCCCGAGGGCGACCGCCAGCAGGTCCCGGTCGGTCGAGTCGCCGAAGGGTTCGGGCTGGCGATGGAACAGCGATCTGGCGGTGGGGCCTTGCAGCTGCCGGAAGTGGCGCAGCGGCAGTCGCTTCCGCAGGCTGATGTCCTGCCGGAGGGCGACGGGAGCGGTCATCGAAGCTCCATTCTGGTGACTCGCGGTCATGTTCGTCGAGGTGGACCCTGTCGAGGTGGGCCCTACTGAGGTGGCCCCTACCGAGGCGGGCCCGGTTGTTTTCTCATGCGCTCCACCACACCGGCGATGAATTCGGTGACGGCATCCAGTTCCGTCACATACGCCCAGTAGTCGGGGTGGCGTCCCGACAGTGTCGCGCTGATCCGATCGAGGCGTTCGGCCTGCGCGTCCAGCACCGAACCCCATTCGCTCACGAGGTCTCTGCTGACCGCGAGCATCTGGGCGTCTCGCAGCCGGAATCGTACGTCCTTGAGCTTTTTCTCGGGGTCTTCGCGAACGGATCGCAGCATCGCCAGTCGTGCGGTGACGCTGTCGATCAGTTGTTCGGCCTCTGCGAGGTCACCCCGCGCGATGGAGGTCAGTTCAAGGGCGGTCTCCGGGTCGTTCTCGCGCAATGCCGTGCGGGCCCGGGTGAGGGCCTCGGCGGCGGCATCGATCGCTCGCTGGCTTTCCCGCTCATTGTTGGTCAGATCGGCCGAACTCGCAGCATTGAACTCCCGCAGCAGCGCCGAGTAGGCGGGCCGCAGGCCTTGCGCGCGCGTGCGAACGGCGTCCAGCCTGGTGCTCGCCGAGCTCACCGCGTTGGTCGCGGCCGTCCCGCGAAAGGGAGCCTGCGACAATGCTTCCGACAATTCCTCGGTGATGGCCTGCACCCGGTTGGCGGTCTGCCTGACCCGGCCCGCCTCAGTGGCCGGGTCGAGGGCGTCCAGTGTGAGCAGAACCTCATCGAGCGCGGCCGTCCGCTGCCGCACCGAGGGGTAGCCCGCGTACTCCGAGGCCAGCACCCGCCCCCGCACCTCGGCGGCCTCGGCCCGCACCCGCGCCACCAGCTGCGGCACCACCCGCGCCAGCTGCACCGCCTCCTCGAGGGTGGCCCTGCGCTGCTGGTAGAAGGCGTCGATGCCGGCGGCGGCGTCGGCGAGCTGGGCCACCACCGCGTCGGTCCTGGCCTGGCCCGCCGGTAGCCAGGTGTTGTCCCGCTCGGCCGCCTCCAGCTCCTGCGACCAGCTCAGATAGGCGTCGGCCGCCGCGTAGCAACGCGCCCGCACCGGCTCCCACGCGCGGCTGTGGTCCTGCCCGGGAAACATCTGCCCGGCGGCGCCCACCGCGGCCTCCGCCGCGCTCTGCCTGTGGTCCATGTCCAGGAATGCCTGGGCGAGCCTGGTCCTGGCCTGCTGAATCCACTCGTTGTTCCCGGAGGAGCGAAACCATCCCCGCATGCGCCCAGCCACGCCCCGATGGTAGGAGATCGCGCTGTTCACCGGGGCTTACCCCGCTTCCTACGCAAGATCGGGGAAACCTACTACTGTCGTAGGTCGTACCCGGCGATTCGGACATGCTGGGAGCACAGACGGACTAATGAAAGGGATTCCCGCATGGGTGTCAGTTTGTCCAAGGGCGGCAATGTCTCGCTGACCAAGGCGGCGCCGAACCTGACTGCCGTTTCCGTCGGCCTCGGCTGGGACGTTCGGACCACCACCGGCACCGATTTCGACCTCGATGCCAGCGCCATCGCCACCGGCGCGGACAAGAAGGTCATCTCCGACCAGCACTTCGTCTTCTTCAACAACCTGAAGTCCCCCGAAGGCACCATCGAGCACACCGGCGACAACCGCACCGGTGAGGGCGAGGGCGACGACGAGGTCATCAACGTCGACCTGGCCAACACCCCGCCGAACATCGAGAGCATCTTCTTCCCGGTCTCGATCTACGACGCCGCCAGCCGCCAGCAGTCCTTCGGACAGGTCCGCAACGCCTACATCCGCGTGGTCAACCGCGCCAACGGCGAGGAACTGGCCCGCTACGACCTCACCGAGGACGCCTCCACCGAGACCGCCATGATCTTCGGCGAGCTCTACCGCAACGGCGCGGAGTGGAAGTTCCGCGCCATCGGCCAGGGCTACGCCTCGGGCCTGGAGGGCATCGCCCGCGACTACGGCGTCAACGTCTGACAGCAGGCTCGACATCTCGTCCCACGGTAGGGGGGGCGGATAGGGGCGCCCCCAACCGCGGTGGCAGG
>NZ_JARWRU010000974.1 GCF_029867845.1 Nocardia farcinica
GGGGGGGGGTTGGGGGCCCCGGCCCCCTAGGCCCCCCCCCCGCCCGCCCCCCGAGCCGCGGGGGCTCGCCGCCCGGCGCCTGTGCCAACACCTCACGTTCCTCGGACATCCCCTCATCCCCTTCACACGTCCGTTTCCGGCCCCCGCGTTCCGGCGGGGCGGAGATGATCATGGAATGAGCGCGCGCCGATGACCCGAGTAGGCGACTACTCGATCACCGCGCGCGAGGGCACTCGGGTGTGCGCCGATGCGCCCGCGGCTCAGGCGGGTTCACGCACCAGGCTCAGCGCCTGGACCGGGCAGCTGTCCACGGCGAGCTCGACCAGGTCGCGGTCGGCCTCGGCGACGGCGTCGGTGGCGATGGTGACGATGCCGTCGTCGTCGACGCGGAACAGGTCGGGAGCGAGCGCCTCGCACATGCCGTGGCCTTCGCAGCGGTTCCGATCGGCGATCAGTTTCATCGGGTGATCCTTTCCAGCCGGATGGGCAGGCCGTCGGCGGGGGTGGGGCCGGTGCCGGCGACCAGCAGCGGCTCATAGCCCTCGGGGACCGACCAGCGGAAGTTCAGCAGCATCTGGTGCAGCACCGCCTTGACCGTCATGCCCCCGAAGTACAGGCCGATGCACTTGTGCGCGCCGCCACCGAACGGCGACCAGGCGAAACGGTGCGCCTTGTCCTCGCGCCGCTCCGGCGAGAACCGCTCCGGGTCGAACTCGTCGGGGTCGCTCCAGTACTTCGCCATCCGCATCATCATGTACGGCCCGCACATGACCAGGGTGCCCTTGGGCACGAAGTGGCCGCAGATGTCGGTGTCGGCGATGGTCTCGCGGGCCTGCTGGGCGACCGGCGCGTACATGCGCAGGGCCTCCTTGAAGGCCATGTCCAGCAGCGGCATCGAGTCGAGGTCGTCGTAGCCGAGCGAATCCTTGCCCAGCGCGCGGGCTTCCTCGCGCAGCCGCTCCTGCCACCGCGGGTGCCTGCCCAGCTCGTAGCAGAGCATGGAGGTGGCGATGGTGCTGGTGTCGTGCGCGGCCAGCATCACGAAGATCATGTGCTGGACCACCTCTTCGTCGGTGAAGGTGTGGCCCTCGTCGGTGGTGGCCTTGCTCAGCACGCTGAAAAGATCCGCGCCGTCGCCTGCGCGCTTGGCGTCGATCTCGCGGCGGAAATACTCCTCGAGCTTGCGGCGGCCGCGCAGCCCGCGCGCCCACACCCCGCCGGGCACGTTCGCCCGCACCATCGCGGTGCCGCCGTGCACGGCGTCGTCGAAGGCGTGCGCCAGCGCCACGCTCTCCGGGCCGAGCTGCGCGCCGACGAACACCTCGGTGGCCTGGTGCAGCAGCAACTGCTTGACCGCGGTGTGCAGGTGGAAATCCGGCGCGGGCTGCCAGGAGGTGATGCCGCGGCGCAGCAGCGGAGTGGTCAGATCCTGGTAGCCGACCAGGCGCGGCCGGGTGAAGGCCTGTTGCAGGATGCGCCGGTGGAACATGTGGTCGTCGAAGTCGCGCAGCAGCACGCCGCCGTGGAAGAACGGGCCGATCAGCCATTCCCAGCCGCGTTGGGCGGAGAACACCTTCTTGCGGTCCATGAGGACTTCCTCGAAGGCCTCCGGTCCGTTGACGGTGACCACCTGGCGGCCGAGCACGCCGAGCCAGGAGACCGGGCCGAGCCGTTCGAAGCGCTCGCGGGAAAAGGTCATCGGGTCGGCGAGGGTGTGCAGGGTGTAACCGATGCCCGGCGGGCCGTAATCGCCGAGCGTCGGCTTCAGGCCACTGCCTGCGGGGGGCTCCGCGAGCGGGGTCACCTCCGCGTGGTAGCGCCTGAGCATCTTCACGCCCGCGCGCTGCACCTGCCAGGACAGCTTGGTGCGCAGGTGCCGTGCGGTGTCGGAGACCGTGGTGGTCTTGTTGGGCAGGAGCAGACTCATGGCCGAATTCCCTTCGCGACGCTGCGAGTGATCTCGACCATATCGGAAACAACCGTTTCCGTACACGGTTGTTTCCCAATTCCGGCTGTGGAAAGCTGACCGGATGACGCGCGCACCCTCGGGCACCTACCGCGGGGCCTCCACCGAGGAACGTCGCGAGGACCGCCGCCGCCGCCTGCTCGACGCCGCCCTGGAGATCATCGGCACCCAGGGGCTGTCCGCGCTGACCGTGCGCGGGGTGTGCGAACGAGCCAGGGTCGGGCCGCGCTTCTTCTACGAGGCCTTCCCCGATCTCGACGCCCTCGCCGTCACCCTGCTCGAGGAGTTGCAGACCTCCGCGCTCGACCGCGCCCGCGCGGCGGTGGCCGCCTGCGCCGGCACCCCGGCCGAGCGGATCAGAGCGGGCGTCGGCGCCATCATCGGCGAACTGATCGACGATCCACGGCGGGCCAACATCGTCTTCGCCCAGGCCTTCGGCAGCGAGGCGCTCATGCGCTCGCGCTTCGCCAGCATGCGCACCGTGGCCGCCACCATCGTCGAGCAGACCAGGGTCATCCTGAACATTCCCGAGGGCCACGACACCGCGGTGGCCGCGACCTCGCAGCTGATCACCGGCGGCGCCGCGGAACTGGTGCTGGTCTGGCTCGACGGCGGTCTCGACGTCGACCGGCAGGGTCTGATCGACCTGGTCGGCGATTTCACCATCGCCATGATCGAGCGCCTGCCCGCGGTCGCCGACCGCCTGCGCTGAGCCAGGCCACACCCGCCACCCAGGACATTCCCGGCGCGCCGCCGGGCCGGTCACGCGCGAGTTCCGTTAGGGCCGAGAGGATTCCTTCGCACTGGGTAGCCGTCGGCTATACACTCATTTGCAGGTCGGTTGTCCTTTCAATTCAGCGGAGGGCGCGACCGGCGTCACAACGGCGACATCCCCATCGAACGACCGCCCTGCTCATCTGATTACGTTGGGAGGCAAGATGATCCATTCGACCGGGCATCGCGTCGGCCCGCGTCCGACCGGAGGTGCGCGATGATCGAGAGTGCCTACGCCGTCGATGCCTGCCCGAGCGCGACCGAGACGCGCACACCGGCCGCGGGCACGACCGAACCCGAGGGCCCCGCCCAGCACCTGCCCGGCAACAGCATGTGGACGGTGTCCGCGGTGGTGGTCGACGCCGACGGCCCGAGCCCGCGTCCCGGCGTGGTCGCCTCGGCGAATCTGGGCGACGCCGCCGAGCAGTTGTGCGAATACCTGCCGCGGGCAGGCGCCGTGGACGACGACTGCTATCTCGTCGCCCGGGAGGTGCCGCTCATGGCGGGCGGCCCGCAGCAGCGGCGGCGATGCGCCTGGGTCAGCCCGATCCGGCGCGACGGGGCCGGTCAGGCCACCTGGGGGCGATGGATGCGGGCCGAGGAACACCCGTCCTTCCGCCGCACCGGCGCGCTGATCTGGAACTGAGCCGGCGGGGCGGCGCGCGCCCGGCGCGGTCTCAGGTCGGCTCCCTGGCGCCGCGCCCCTTCTTGCCCCGGTACATGGCCGCGTCCGCGGCCCGCAGCAGCGCGTCGACCTCCTCGGGCCGCTCGTCGGCGAATGCCGAACCGATGCTCGCGGCCACTCGCACCGACTCGCCCATGACCTCGACGGGTTCCTCCAGCGAGGCGTGCAGCCGGGCGATCAGCGCCTCCAGCTGGGCACAGCCCGCGCACCGCTCGACCAGCACGGTGAACTCGTCGCCGCCCACCCGCGCGGGCAGCCCCTCCGGTCCCACCGCGACGCGCAGGCGCCTGCCGACCTCACGCAGCACGGTGTCGCCCGCGGCGTGGCCCCACCGGTCGTTGATCTCCTTGAACTCGTCGAGGTCGATGTAGCACAGGCCGATCGGCGCCTCGGCGGCGTCGATGCGGTCGAAGAACAGCGTCCGGTTGGGCAGCCCGGTGAGGCCGTCGTGGTGGGCGTCGTGCCACAGCCGGTCGGCCAGCTGCTTGCGTTCGGTCACGTCGACGGCGACGCCGATGAGAAATCGCATCTGCCCGTGGGCATCCCGCACCGCCGACATGGACAGATCGATGTAGGCCAGGCCACCGTCCGGGCGCACATTCTCCGTCTCCAGCCGGAACCGGTCGATCTCGCCGGAGATCATCCGCTGCAACTGCGCGTAGGCGGCGCCGATGTTGACCGGGCCGAGCAGCTCGGCCACCGACCGGCCCGGCATGGATTCCTGTGGCAGGCCGAGCATTTCGGCGAAGGCGGCGTTGACCTCCAACACCCGGCCGCGCACGTCGACGGTGCCGATGCCGACCGAGGCGCCGGCGAACATGGCCTCGAACCGCGCCTCCGACAGCTGCCGCCGAGCCTCGGCCTCGCGCGCGCGGGCCAGCGCCGCCCCGAGGGTGGCCTCCTGCTCGACCAGGGCCGCGCCCCGCAGCGCGCCGGTGAAGCCCTCGCCGAACTCGGCGGCCACGTCCACCGCCCGGTCACGGTAGTGCTCGAATCCCGGGTCGGTACGCGCGCAGCACGCCTCGGCCATGTCGGTGCAGATGACCCGCACGGTGCGGCTCACCGCCAGCGGGTCGCGGTAGTTGGCGGCGACCAGGCGGGCGGCCACCGCGCGGGCGACGGCCGGTTCGCGTTCACCGCGGATGGCCGCGACCAGGCCGTCGGTCAGATCGCTCAGCAGTGCCTCGATCTCGGTGCGGGTGAGCGCGGGGGCCACGACGCCGTCCAAGGCGTCGGCCCACCGTGCCGCCAGTTCCCGCGCCCCCACCGGCCTCACTTCCCGCGCCGTGCCCGCATCACACCAGCCCGCATCACACCCGCCCGCGTCACACCTTGCGGCCGACACCGGCCAGGGCGAGCGAACGCCCCGGCTCGACGAGCCGGTCGCGGTCGGATTCCGGCCGCCACAACGACAGTTCGACCACACCCGGTTCCACCGGCGCCCATCTGCCGAACATACCCGCGATGTCGGCGGCGGGCCGGAAGTGGATGCCGACGTTGCTGGAGTTGCTCGCGCTGGCGCCAAGAGCGGCGGCGTCGTCGGGCCGCAGTTCCGAGGTCAGATGCGAGATCGCGATGTGGGAGCCGTCGGCGACCGCGTCGTACAGCTCGGCCACCTTGCCCGCCGGGTCGTCGGCGTCGGTCAGCAGGTGCAGCACCGCGATCAGCAGCACGCCCACCGGCTGATCGAGGTCGATCAGCCCCGACTCGCGCACCCTGGCCATCAGGTCGGCGGGCTTGCGCAGGTCGGCCTCGATGGCGTCGGCGTTCGGGTTGCCCGCCAGCAGCGAGCGCGCGTGCATGACCGCGACCGGGTCGATGTCGATGTAGAGCACCCGCACGGCCGGGTCGATCGCCTGGGCCACCTCGTGCACGTTGCCGACGGTCGGAATGCCCGAGCCGATGTCGACGAACTGGGTGATGCCCTCGTCGACGAGAAAGCGCACCGAGCGCCGCAGGAAGGCGCGATTGCTCAGCGCCAGCCTCGGCAGGTCGGGCACCAGTTTCTTGCCCATCTCGGCCGCCATCCGGTCGACCTCGAAGTTGTGCGAGCCACCAAGCAGTGCGTCGTACATGCGCGCAGGGCTCGCCTGCTGCATGTCCACGCCCTCGGGTGCCCATGACGGTCTGTCCATCGAATCCCCTTCACCACGAGCGAATCACCCGCGCCTCGGACGATCCGCGTCCGGGTCGTCGCCGCCCGGAGATGCTCACGCATGGTAGCCCCCTTGTGTGCGCTCTGACGATCCGCACCGGGAGCAAAACCGCAGCTAACAGGCGTATCGACCGTAGAGCTCACCGTGGACTCGAAGTACCCGCCTGCGGGCGCACGGAGATAGATGCAGACATGCGCATCAAAAGACGTTAGGCTGCCCTGTGTGGGTGGTCGATGCCGGGCGATCCCCTCGGACCTACCCGCGCGGGCCGGGTCCCACACGGACCGGCACCCGAGGCGAGGAGAGGACGGCGCGGCATGGGAGAGCGGTGCGGTGCGGCACGGACGACGGCCGCCGACGGGCAGGGCGCGCATGGCGCGCCGGAGGCCGGACACGACCGGGACGAGGCGCGCGCGCACGACGCCGCGCACGCGCCCGGCCACGACCACTCTTCCGGCACGGCACACGGCGGCGACCACGGCCGACGCGGGGGCGGCACGCACGGACACCGCCACGGCCACACCCACGCGGCGCACGGCCACGACCACGGCGTCGGGGACGCATACGCACCACGCAGGCACGGCAACCCCCGTGCGCTGGAGGTGGGGTTAAATGCACGGGAGGTGTGCGTAGG
>NZ_JARWRU010000975.1 GCF_029867845.1 Nocardia farcinica
CACATAAAAACACCCCCCCCACACCCCCCCACCCCACTCCCCTTCTCCCCCCCCTGCCCCCCCTCCTACTAACACCCCCCCCGCCCCCCCCCCCCCGCCCCGCCCCCCCCCCCCCCCCCCCCCCGCCCCCCCCCCCACCGGCATTTCACGCGCGCCGGAATTTCGCCGGAAGTTTGCCGCCGGGAATTTCGGCCGTGCCGCGAATGCGGCGCGTATTCCGGCGCGCGGGATTCCGGCCCGCGTTCACATCCGTGATGTGACCGGAATTACTCACGGCGCCGATGATGGGCGACGCATTCCGGTGGCGAATGTGCGCCGGGCCACTATTGTTTCCCCGGATAGCTGTGTGTGGGATCGCCGCTTCCGGGGCGCCGCGCGAGGGTTGTGGGTAATGCGAGAGGGACCGGGATGGCACGGACTCGGGAATGGCAGGAGAACGAGGCGTGGCCGCAGGCGTGGCCGGAGGATCGGGAAATCGACGATCCGTTCGTCGAGTCCCGCCCGATGGTCAATCCGTATGCGGTGATCGCGCTCGTCGCCGCGCTGCTCGCGCTGTTCCCGGTCGCCATCGTCTTCGGGCTGATCGCCTTCGGCCACCCCAAGGGCAAAGCCATGGCCACCTTCGCGGTGCTGATCGGCATCGCCGAGGCCGCCGCCGTGGCCGCGGTGGTGGTGCTGACGGGCAGCTCGCTGTCGGACACCCTGGCGAGCGGTGACGCCACCACGACCACCAGCTCGGCCGCTGCCGAGCCGACGCTGTCGGCCGGCGCACCGCCCGCCGACCTGCCCTCGGCGCGGCCCGAGGCGGTCACCACCACCGTGGAGGCGCCGGTGGTGCACAAGGGCGCGTCCTGCACCGCGGGCCAGCTCGGCATGCTCGGCACCGGCGTCGACGGCGGCACCCTGCTGTGCCTCGAGGCCGCCGGCGCGGACGGCGGTCATCAGTGGTCGGGGCCGTACCACGTGGGCACCGGCGTCTACGAGCCCGGCGAGACCTGCGACGAGACCATCTCGAAATCGGGTCGCACCGCCGACGGCCGGGCGGTGGTGTGCGAGAGCCAGGGCGCCTCGGGCGCCGCCTGGGTGCTCTGGACCAGCTGAACCGGCGGCACGGCGCCGGGGCGCGGTCAGTGGCTCTTCGCCCGGCTCGGCTGCACCCGCGGCGGCTCGTTCGGCATCTTCGGATACTGCGGCGGCCAGGGCGCGTCCATGAGCCCGGCGGCCATGTCGCGCTCGGACATCTCCAGCAGCGCAGCGATTGACTGCGGCGCGCGGTCGGCCCACGGGTCGCCGAACTCGGCGAGCCTGCCCGGCACGGTGGCGATGGTGAGCTCCTCCGGGGCGACGGAGTCCAGATCGTCCCAGGCCAGTGGCGTCGAGACCTGCGCGCCCACCTTGGGCCGCACACTCCACGCGCCGAAGACGGTCTTGTGCGGGGCGTTCTGGTTGTAGTCGACGAACACCCGCCGCCCGCGCTCCTCCTTCCACCACTGCGCGGTGATCTGCTCGGGATGCCTGCGCTCGAGCTCGCGCGCCAGCGCCACGGCGGCCGCGCGCACCTGGTAGCCGTCCCAGCGTGGCTCCAGCGCCACATAGATGTGCAGACCACGCGAGCCGGAGGTCTTCACCGCCGACTCGATGCCCAGTTCGTCGAACAGCGCCCGGGTGAGCCGGGCGGCCTCGACCAGGTCGGGGTAGCCGACACCGGGGGAGGGGTCGAGATCGATGCGCAACTCGTCGGCGACGGTCAGATCGTGTGCCCGGTTGGGCCAGACATGGAAACCGAGGCAGCCCTGGTTGACCGCCCACAGCACGTGCGCGAGGTCGTGGGCGACCAGGGCGTCGCTGGTGGTGCCGTTCGGGGTGGTGACCTCCACGGTGTGCAGCCAGTCCGGGGCGGAGGCGGGCACCCGCTTCTGGAACCAGGACTTGCCGGACGCGCCGTCGGGATAGCGCTCGAGC
>NZ_JARWRU010000976.1 GCF_029867845.1 Nocardia farcinica
CCCCCCCCCCCCCCGCGGGGTGGGGCGGCGCACCGCCGGGTGCCCGGCGGTCCGAAACAGCCCACAGCTGCTTGTGTCTCGCGGACAGGAATGGAGTTCGAGGTGTCCTCGATCGATCTGCTGATCCGGCACGCGCGTGTGGTGCGGCCGGGAACGGATACCCCGGAACCCCCGCCGCCGGTGGACATCGCGGTCACCGACGGCAGGATCAGCGCGGTCGGCCCCGGCCTCGCGGTGTCGGACGCCGCGCGGGTCGTGGACGCCGAAGGCCTGCTGGCCTTCCCCGGCGTGGTCGACGGCCACCAGCACTGGGGCATCTACCGGGATCTGGCCGCCGACACCGACAGCGAGAGCCGTGCCTGCGCGCAGGGCGGGGTCACCACCTCGCTGACCTACATGCGGACCGGGCAGTACTACCTGAATCGCGGCGGACCGTACCGGGAGTTCGTGCCGGTGGCGCTCGATGCCATGGCGGGCCGGTCCTTCGTCGACCACGCGCTGCACCTGGCCCCGATGACCGCCGAGCACATCGCCGAGATACCGTCCCTGATCGAGGATTTCGGCATCGTCTCGTTCAAGATCTTCATGTTCTACGGCGGCCACGGCCTGCACGGCCGTTCCGACGACCAGGCCGCCTTCCTCATGATCGGCCGGGACGAGCGCTACGACCTGGCGCACTTCGAGTTCGTCATGCGCGCGCTGACCGCCGCCCGGGCCCGCTACGGCGCGGCGGTCTCGCTGTCGCTGCACTGCGAGACCGCCGAGATCATGGCCGCCTACACCGCCATGGTGGAACGCGAGGGCGTTCTCACCGGCCTGCGGGCCTACAGCGCCTCCCGCCCGCCGCACTCGGAGGGCCTCGCCATCACCATGGCCGCCTATCTCGCCCACGAGACCGGAATGGCGGGCATCAATCTGTTGCACCTGTCCTCGGCCGAGGCCGTGGACGCGGCCCTGCGCATGGCATCGGCCTTCCCCTCGGTGGACTTCCGGCGCGAGGTCACCATCGGCCACCTGCTCGCCGACGTGGACAGCGCGTCCGGGATCGGCGGCAAGGTCAATCCGCCGCTACGGGAGCGCGCCGATGTGGAGGCGCTGTGGCGGCACCTGCTGGCAGGCGAACTCGACTGGGTGGTCAGCGACCACGCGTGCTGTCGTGACGAGCAGAAGTTCGGGACCGACCGCGACGATGTGTTCGCCGCGAAGTCCGGCTTCGGCGGCGCGGAGTACCTGCTGCCCGGTCTGGTCGGCGAGGGGATCAGGCGCGGGCTGTCGCTGTCGCGGATCGCCGAATCGACCTCGTGGAACCCGGCGCGCCGCTACGGCCTGACGGGCAAGGGGGACATCGCCGTGGGCTTCGACGCCGACATCGCGCTGGTCGACCCGGATGCCCGGTGGACGGTGCGGGCGGCCGATTCCGAATCCGCCCAGCAGTACACGCCGTTCGAGGGGTTCGAGATGTCCGCGCGGGTCACCGACGTCTTCCTGCGCGGGCATCGGATCTGCAAGGACGGGCGGGTGACCGGCGATCCGAGGGGCGCCTACCTGCACCGCCACCCCGGCTGAGCCCGTTACCCCGGCCGAGCCCGCCACCGCACCCGAGTTACACCGCACCCGAGTTCCACCGTGCCCGAGCCCGCCACCGTGCCCGAGTTCGACACCGCGCCCGGGTTGACACCGCTTCCGAGCCCGACATCGAGGAAAGGCCCCGCTGATGTCCGTCGACGAATCAAGGGGCGCCCCGGCGTCCTCCGCTGCCGCATCCGGCCCGGCGCGGGAATCGACCGCGCCGACGCGGCCGGACCTCGCCGACGACTACGCCCTGGCCGGTTTCGGTGGCGCACTCGAACCGGGAACGCGGCCCGCGCTCGTCCTGGTCGACCCGGCCCGCGCCTACATCGACCCGAGGTGCTCGCTGTACGCGGGCGTCGAACGGCCGGTCGAGGCGATGCGCACCCTGCTGGCTGCGGTGCGGCGCGCCGGGTTCCCGGTCGTGGTGACCGAGGTGCGGTTGCGGGCGGACGGGGCGGACGCGGGGGTGTTCTTCCGCAAGGCGCCCAGTCTGCGCGCGTTCTGCGCGGGCAGCTCGTTCGCCGAGTTCATCGACGGTCTCGCGCCTGCGCCGGGGGAGCTGCGACTGACCAAGAAGTATCCGAGCGCGTTCTTCGGCACGACTCTGGGCTCGCACCTGACCGCGGCGCGTGTCGACACGGTGCTCATCGCGGGCCTGTCCACCAGCGGGTGTGTGCGCGCGACCGCGCTGGACACCATGCAGCACGGGTTCGTGCCCATCGTCGTCGCCGATGCCGTGGGCGACCGTGACCCGGCGGTGCACGCCGCCAACCTGTTCGACATCGGTCAGAAGATGGGCGAGGTGTGGGAACTGGCCCGTGCGCTGGACTACCTGCGCGCGACGGCCGAACACGCCGCCTGTCGGTGACATCCGCCATCGGTCACCTGGCAGGTGTCCGATGGCCGCGGCGCCCGACCCCGCGCGGCCGATACACTTGCGTGGCGAATCCCCGAGGCGGTAGGAGCACCTCGGGGATCCGTCCATCCGGCCAGGGCCTCATCGCCCGGCCCGTGCGGTCAGCTCGCGCGCCTGCGCATCAGGAAGGCCGCGACCGCCGCCAGTGCCACCACGACCACGACCACCGCGCCGATGATCAGCGGCGCGTTGCTGTCGGCTTCGTCGCTCTCGGCGGCCGCTTCCGGCGCGGGGGCGGGCGGCTGTTCCTCGGCCGCCGCGAAATCCAGCGGCACCGAGGTGATGATGTTCGCCGGGTTGGTCAGGCTGGTGACCGCCAGCGTGCACGCGCCCGCCGCGCTCGTGCAGACCACCCCGCCGATCTCCGGGGCCAGGGTGATGGCGTCCTTTCCTTCGTCGGCCTGCCAGACGCCCGCGGCGTCGGCGGTGCCCATGAGGGCGGTCTGCAGGCTGCAATCGGTCGGCGCCACCACCTGCGCCTTGCACTGGCCGATGGTGACCATCGGCAGGTTCGGCGGCAGGCCCTCGAGCGTGACCTGCACCGCCTCGCCCGCGGTCACGGTGGACGAATCCAGTTGCAGGGTGGGCTCGGCGTGGGCGGCCGGGGCCAGCGCGAGGGCGCCGACGGCCATGGCCGCGACCGCGCCGACGCGGGAAATCGTTGCTGTCATGATGTGCCTATCCGAAGGTCAGCGGGACGGTCGCCAGGATGTTGTAGGGGTTGTTGAGGCTGGTGACCACCATGGAGCAGGTGCCGGGCGCCGCGGCGCAGTCCGCGCCGCCGAGGCTGCCGACCAGGGTGATCGCGCTGGTGCCCTTGTTGGACACCCAGTTGCCCGCGCCGTCGGCGGTGCCGAGCAGCCCGCCCGCCAGATTGCAGTCACCGACGGTGGACACCGCCGACTTGCACTGGCCGATGGCCACGGTGCCCAGGTCTGCGCTGATGCCGCTCAGCGACACCGACACCGTCCGGCCCGCGCTCAGGCCGCTGGTCTGGCTGACCCACAGCGACGGTCCCGCCGATGCGGTGCCGGTGGCCGCGAGCACGGCCGCGCCGGCGACCGCCGTCACGGCGCCCAACCGGGTTGCGACGAGTTTCATTTCTCCTCCTGGGATCTCACAACGACCACGGGCCGGGCGACTGCCAGGCCCGCGACGATCAACAGCAGCACCGCGGTGGCCGACCACAGCGGCGCCGAGGGCCCGGACAGGTCTTCGGCGGCCGCCTCGACGGCCCCCCGCCGGGCCCACACGCCGCCGGCGAGCCGCCGGCCCGGGAATCCGTAGAGGAGCGAGACCCGAATGGGCGGCCGGTAGGCCGCGG
>NZ_JARWRU010000977.1 GCF_029867845.1 Nocardia farcinica
CAGTGGTCGCCGCTGCCGGTGCAGTACGCCGACTACGCGCTGTGGCAGCGCGAGGTGCTCGGCTCCGAGGACGACCCGGAGTCGGTGGCCGCCCAGCAGGTCGAGTACTGGAAGTCCGCGCTGGCCGGTCTGCCCGACCAGCTGGAGCTGCCCGCCGACCGGCCGCGCCCGCCCATGCAGTCCTTCCGCGGCAGCGCGGTCCGCTTCGAGATCGATCCCGAGCGGCCCGCCACGCTGCACGAGCTGGCCCGGGCCAACAACGCCTCGCTGTTCATGGTCGTGCACGCGGCCCTGGCGGTGCTGCTGGCCAGGCTGTCGGGCACCGACGACATCGCCGTCGGCACCCCGATCGCGGGCCGTGGCGAGCGCGAACTCGACGACATGATCGGCATGTTCGTCAACACCCTGGTGTTCCGCACCCAGGTGCGCTCCGGCGACACCTTCGCCGACCTGCTCGCCGAGGTCCGCGAACGCGACCTACAGGCCTTCGCGCACGCCGACGTGCCCTTCGAGCGTCTGGTCGAGGTGCTCAACCCGGTGCGTTCGACCGCGCGCAACCCGCTGTTCCAGATGGGCCTGTCGTTCCAGAACCTGGCCGAGCAGGCCTTCGAGCTGCCCGGTCTGTCGGTCTCCGCGGTCGACTTCGGCGCGCAGCTGGCCAAGACCGACCTGCACGTCACCGTCTTCGACCGGTACGCCGCCGACGGCGCCCCGGCCGAGATCGTGGCCGAGTTCGGTTACGCCACCGACCTGTTCGACGAGTCGACGGTGCGCGGCTTCGTGGATCGCTTCCTGCGGGTGATCGACACCGTCATCGCCGACCAGACGGTGCCGGTGGGCGACATCGACCTGCTGGCCGCCGAGGAGTCCGAGCGCATCCTGCGCGCCTGGAACGACACCGCGCACGCGACCGACCGTGACGCCACCCTGGTGTCGCTGCTGGACGCCGCCGTGGCGGGCGCCGACCGGGAGACGATCGCCCTGATCGCCGACTCCGGCGCGGCGGCCGATCGGCTGTCGCTGACCTGGGCCGAGCTGGACGCGCGGGTGAACCGCCTGGCGCGCCACCTGATCGATCAGGGCATCGGCGCCGAGGACCGGGTCGCGCTGGCCATCCGGCGCAGCGCCGACCTGGTGATCGCGATGTACGCGGTGGCCAGGGCGGGCGCGGCCTACGTGCCGATCGACCCGGATCAGCCCGCCGAGCGCGTCGGCTACATCCTGGCCACGGCCGCCCCGGCGCTGGTGCTGACCACCGCCCGCGACGGCTTCGAGCACGCGGCCCCGCCCCCCGGGCCGGGGGCCCCGCGGGGCCGCTGCCGCGACCCCCCCCGCCCCCACGCCCCCGCCGCCCCGGGGGGG
>NZ_JARWRU010000978.1 GCF_029867845.1 Nocardia farcinica
TTCGACCCCCGGGGCGGCACCTCCCACAGACGCCCCCCGCGCTCCCGCGCGGCGGCCTTCTGCGTTCGACCCGATTCCGCAGAGCACATCGTCGTTCCGTTGGTCGGCCAAATGATCGTCTGCGCGACGCGAACTCCCACACCTCGGGTTCGTCGTCCATGCAGACCTCTCTGTCGAACTCTTCGACCGTCCACGCCGGCGACAGCCCGTCCACCGGCAGAGGCGACAACTCTCCGCACCGGGGAAGTCAGTGCTGGACCAGGCCACCGACTGGGACAGGAGCGACGTGGCCGGTCATCGGAAGTTCGTGCGCGAGGGCAAGGCCGATATCGACCAGCGATGATCTGCGCAGACCGGAAACCTCGGAGATCGGGGTCCAAACCGGGTCGACGGTTTCACCGTTCGGTTCGGGTCGGAGACGTCTGCCGGTGATACGAACCTGGTAGAAGATGCCGATGTTCTGGTGCTCGGTTCCGGCACGCGCCTCGGACGCCGGAATCACTCTCGAGTCCACCCCCAGCAGGCGCTCGACGATTCCGCGGCAACCGGTTTCTTCGGTGAGTTCGCGAGTGACCGCGTCGAAGGGATCCTCCGTGTGCTCGACCCTGCCGCCGGGAAGAGTCCAGTTGTGGTCGCCGCTCTCCTGGACAGATCGTACGAGCAGGACTTGTTCGTCGTCGATGCATACCGCGTACGTGGCCAGCCGAAAACTCATGCGCGTGAAATCACCTCCGGCAGTTCCTCGGAGGCACCGAGCCTGCCGGTGCCGGTCAGCCGCAGTCGGCGCGGTGGTCGAGATCGGCGAGAACTTTCTGGTGCCAGTCGATTTCGGTCCTGATGCGCATGGTGGCGTGTTCGACGACGAGGTCGTCGATGCGGGTGTGGCCGGGCGGGCGGCGGTCGGGTTGGTGTTCGATGCGGGAGAGGCGGGCTCGGAGGGCGGCGAGGCGGTCCTCGAGGTAGCCGCGCAGCAGGGCGGGGTCGAGGTCGGCGCTGACGGCGAGGGCCAGGTCGACGGGGTCGGGGCGGATGTCGACTTCGGTGAGGGCTTCGTCGCGGAGGGCGGCGAGTTCGCGACGGCCCTCGTCGGTGATCTCGTAGACGGTGCGGGCGGGCAGGGCACCGTCCTGTTCGGTGCGCAGGGGCCGGACGAGGCCTTCGTCGGACATACGGTGCAGGGCGCCGTAGAGGGAGCCGGGTTTGACTCGGGACCACAGGTCGGCGCGGTCGAGGCGGGCGTCGCGGCGAAGCTGGTGGCCGTGCATGGGGCCGCGGCGGGCCAGGGCGGCGAGGACGAACAGCCGGGTCTCGTTCACTCCACTACTCTGACATGAGTACTCATATTTGAGTAATCTGCGGACATGACTGTGCGACCGATTCTCATCGCCGGTGACGACCGGCTGTCCACGCCCGCGGTTGCGGTGACGGTGTTCGACGAGGAACTGGCGGCGTTCGTGGACGATCTGTTCGAGACCAACACGGCCGCGCCCGGCGCCGGGTTGGCGGCCAACCAGGTCGGTGATCCGCGGGCGGTGTTCGTCTACGACCTCACCGACCGCGGCAGGCGGTACCGGGGGCATGTGGTGAATCCGGCGCTGGAGACCTCGGAGATCCCGGAGACCATGCCCGATCCGGGTGCCGATCTGGAGGGCTGCCTTTCGGTGCCGGGCGAGTGGTTCCCGACGGGACGCGCGCACTGGGCACGGGTGACGGGCGTTGACCGCACCGGTCGGCCGGTGACGGTGGAGGGCACGGGCTATCTGGCCAGGTGCCTGCAACACGAGGTGGACCATCTGTCGGGGTTGCTGTATCTGGATCGGCTGATCGGGCGGAACCGGCGGGAGGCGCGGCGGATGATCAAGCAGCGGCAGTGGACGCGGCCGGGCAACAGCTGGTTGCCGCGGGCGTCGGCGGCCGACCGGTCGTGAGCCGCGCCCGTCGGAGGTCGTCCGTCGGAGGTCGCCCGTCGGAGGTCGCTTGTCGGGGGACGCGGAACTGCGCGGTAGACGACGGTCGGGACGTATCGACGTCGAGACGGGGACACCATCGGGCCGCCGGTAGGCTGACGCCGTGCGGGCGCAGCGGGAGGATACGAGCAGCGGTACCGGCCGTGGCGATCGTTGCGACCCCGCCCCACCGCTGCCACCCCGGGGCGATATCGACGGCGCGGCACGGGAATTCCTGGCCGCGGCCGGTGAGACATGGGCGGATCTGGCGGAGCTGGATCCGCGGTCGCGGCGGAGCGTGGACGCCGCGCGCGACAGTTTCGCCGAGGTGGGGTTCGAGGAGACCACCATGGTGGGCATCGCCACGCTCGCCGGGGTGGGGGTGGCGACGGTGTACCGGCGGTTCGGGACGAAGTCGGCGTTGGTGCGCTACGCGCTGATGGCCGAGTCGCAGCGGGTCGGGGTGATCATGGCCGAGGCGGTGCACCGGTCGGCGGGTCCGGTGAGCGCGCTGGCGGAGATGTTCGCGGCGTTCGTCAGCGAGGCCCGCTCGCCGCGTCTGTTGACGCGCAGTCTGCGAGTCTCCCCGGCGGCCGGGGAGCTGACCGGCTTCCTGACCGGGGACGAGTTCATCGCCCAGGGGCGGACGTTGGTGGCGCGGTTCCTGCGACGCTGGCAGCGGCGCGGCGAGCTGGGCGACTTCGACGCCGAGGTGGTTGCGGAATTGTTCGTGCGGTCGACGATGTCGTTCATCTCCCATCCGCGCGGGACGCTGCCGCTGCACGACGGCGAGGCGGCCAGGCAGTTCGCGCGCCGGTTCCTGGCTCCCCTGCTGGTCCCGCACCCCGGGGCACGCTGAGAGCGCACCTCTGCGGGGCGGGTGATCGGTCCGAAACATTTACCGGCGCGTGCGTCGGATCTCGGCCTGTTCTGGGTAGACGTGTGGTGGGTGTGCCCGCATCGCGACGGCAACGCGGGAAAGATCGCCCGGCTCAGCCACATACGCAGTACTCTGCGTTACATATACCGGTATCCGATCGGGAGGACCCGTGCCGAGCACCACCGACGAGCTACTGCCAGGACTTCTCGCCCAGGAGGGCGGCGGCGCCGCGCTGGATCAGGTCTTCGCCATGACCGGGGCCGCGGGCGTGGTCGCCGCCGTGCTGCTGTGGATCGGCTACCTGCACCGCACCCGGCGCATCACCTGGCTGGGCGCGCTGGCCGACTGGATCGGCGGGCTGATGAACCGCCCGGGCTGGGTGGCCTTGCCCGCCACCCTGTTCCTCGTCACCATCCTGACCGCGCTGATCGGCTTCATCTGGGACGTCAGCCTGCACATCGGCGACGGCCGCGACGAGGGCCCACTGGCCAATCCGGCCCACTACTTCATCCTCGTCGGGCTGTTCTTCCTGTTCACCGCGGGCATGGCGGCGATCGTGCTGCCGCTGGACGACAAGCCGGGGCCTGCGGCGGTGCGGATCACCCGCACCTGGTATGCCCCGGTCGGCGGCATCCTGCTCGCCGCGACCGGCCTGTACGCGCTGATCGGGTTCCCGCTCGACGACATCTGGCATCGCATGTTCGGCCAGGACGTCACGCTGTGGGGGCCCACCCATCTGATGCTCATCGGCGGCGCGGGTCTGTCCCTGGTGGCGGTGCTGCTGCTCGAGTACGAGGGCAAGCGCAGCAAGCCGCGCTCCGACGACCCCGACTCGCGAGGCGTGCGCGCGCAGCGGGTGTTCGCCTTCGGCGGCCTGCTGATCGGCCTGTCGGTGTTCCAGGTCGAGTACGACTTCGGGGTGCAGCAGTTCCCGCTCGTGTTGCAGCCGCTGCTGATCACCGCCGCCGCCACGGTCACGCTGGTGGCGGCGCGGGTGGTGCTCGGGCGTGGCAGCACGCTGCTGGTGGTGGCGTTCGCGTTCGCGGTGCGACTGCTGGTCGCCTGGCTGGTGGCCGGGCCGATCATCGACGCGCCGCGCAATGTCTTCCCGCTGTATCTCGGCGCCGCCGTGGTGGTGGAGTTGCTGGCGTTGCTGCCGCTGCACCGCAACCGGCTGTGGTGGGGCGCGCTGGCCGGTCTCGGTATCGCGACCGTCGGGATGTGGATCGAGTCGCGCTGGGTGGACGCGGTGTTCCTGAATCCGTGGCCGGGTTCGATGTGGCCGAAGCTGCTGCTCCTGACGGTGCCCACCGGCATCCTCGGCGGCGTGGTCGGCGCGATGCTGGGCACGGTGTTGCGCGGCGAGCGGCTGCCACGTCCGCCGGTGCGGCGCGCGATCATGGTGGCCGCCGTGCTGGTGCTGGGCGCGAGCACCGCCTACGGGCTGGTCATGCGGGTGCCCGGCAACGCCTCGGCCACGATCACGCTGCGCGACACCGCGCCCGCCGCGGGCGGGGAACGCATGGTGGTCGCCGACGTGCGGTTCGAGCCCGCCGATCTGGTCAGCGACGATCCCGAGTGGGTGCAGATCCTGTCCTGGCAGGGCGGCGCCGAGGCCGACGATCTGGGCAGCGGGCTGGTCGTCGACCGGCTCACCCGGGTCGAGGAGGGCCACTACCGGTCCACCCGGCCGGTGCCCGCGGACGGCACGTGGAAGACCGTGCTGCGCGTGCACGACGGGCAGACGTTCACGGCGGTGCCGATCTTCATGGCCGCCGACCCCGGGATCGGGGCCGAGGAGGTGCCCGCCTCCGACAACGTCCGGCGCGAATTCATCCCGGAGATCACGGTGTTGCAGCGGGAGCGGTCGTTCGACCATCCGGCGTGGCTGTTCGCCGCGGCGTCGCTGGTGGTGCTGCTGTGCAGCCTGGCGATGGTGTGGGGGCTGTCGTGGGGCGCGGCGCGGATCAACGAGCGCTACGACGGCGGGCCCGCAACGACGGGGCGGCATGCGCGCACGGCCGGCTCACCGGTGACCGCGGGCACCGCCGGTGCCGCGTCGACGGGCACGAGCACCGGGTCCGCGGGGGCGACCGCCGCGCCAGCCGACACGAGCACCGCGCCAGCCGACACGAGCGCCGCACCCGCGGGCACGGACGACTCGGTCGTGTCCGGCGGAAGCGCCCGGGCGGGGGGGGGGGGGGCCCGGGCGGGGGGTGGGGCGCCCCGGCCCGGCGGGGGCCCCGGCCCCCCGGGCGGGGGGGGGCGCGCCGGTACTGCTGGGCTTTTTTGTCTTGTATCTGGGGGGGGGGGGCCTGGGGGGCGACCGTCCGCGACTGGGGGGCGGAAGCAGCCGCCCGCCGAGCTGGAGCGGTTGCGTGCGGATGCTGGCGCGATCGATCGGGCGACAGCGTTCGCGGTGATCGAAGATGTGGCCGCGCTCGATCTCCACGCGCGTCCTGACCTCGCGGCCATCGGAGTAGCGACCCCACTGTTCGACCAGCGGGCCGAGCAGTGCAGCGCTTACTGGTCGTCGGCGGGGTGGAGTTCACTGAGTCTCGCGGGCCACGGGTAGCGGC
>NZ_JARWRU010000979.1 GCF_029867845.1 Nocardia farcinica
GTCCTGGCACCACACCGCCAGCACGCGCCCGGCCTGCACCCCCGCCTCGCCGCTCACGACGGCGCGCCGGGAACAGCTCTCACGACACCGCTCCCCGCGCGAGCGGAAGTTCGCCCGGAATTCGCCCGGCGGCGGTGCGTCCGGCGGGGACGGCACACCACTCCACGCGACCACCGGTGGGGCGCAATTCGATTCGCCCGCGCCGCGGCTGACCCGCGCGGTGCGAGGCGGCGACGTCGAGGCAGAACGAGCGCAGCCTGCCGTGCCCGGCGCCGAGCCCGGCGTAGCCGGCGATCCTGGCGTCCACCCGCAGGGTGGTGTCGGGCCAGTAGCCGTCGGTGACGACGAGGACGGCACCCTTGGCCCGGGCGCGAGCGGCGATCACCCTGGCGCGGGAGGGGGCGACCCTGCCGCCGCGCAGGCCGAGCACGACCAGGTCGATGCCGTCGAGCAGCACGGCGGCGATCTCGACCGGGTCGGGGCCCGGCTCTGGAATGACCGCCAGTTTGCGCAGGTCGGCACCCATCTCCGCGGCGGCGAGCAGGCCGAGACCGGGCAGTCCGGCGACCGCGGCGTGCCTGCCGTGCGCGGTGGCGGCGGCCAGCAGGCCGGTCAGCAGCGAGCGCGCCCCGGCGTAGGAGACCACCGTCCCCTCGGCGAGCCCGCCGCCGGGCAGCAGACCGGCGAGGGCGGACGGCACCGGCAGCGTCTCCCGCGTTTCCCGCGCCGTGGGCCGCCGCCCCGAGGCCGACTCGCCGCGGCCGGGCACCGCCGCCATCCTGCGCCGCAGCTCGGCGAGCTGGCGCTGCCTGTCGTGCTGGCGGCTCCCGGCTTCTCGCAGTGCGTCCGTACCCATCACTACACCCACTTTCCGATGGACCCCCGCGGCGCGGCCGAGCACGGGCCCGCGAGCGCAGCATCGTTTCAGCTATCGATCATATTCGAATATACGTTCGAATGTCCGCGAGGAGAAGAGCGACCGGGACCAGCACCGCGCCGCGCTGTCGAGACCCCATGCGAACGCACTCGCGCCGGGGGCGAATCAGGCCGTCTACCACCGAATTCGGCTACCCTGCACACCATGATCGATCGTGCTCGCCCCATCGTCGGCCCCGACTATCTGGTCGCAGGCCGCTACCGTCTCCGCTCCAAACTGGGTGGTGGCGGCATGGGCGCGGTGTGGCTGGCCCACGATCGGCTGCTCGACCGCGAGGTCGCGATCAAGCAGGTGCTCACCACCGCGGGCCTGCCGGAGGCCGAGGCGGCCCGCATCCGCGAGCAGATCGTGCACGAGGGCCGGGTCGCGGCCAAGCTCTCCCACGAGCACGCCATCGCCGTCTACGACGTGGTGCTGGAGGCGGGCGAGCCCTGGCTGGTGATGGAGCACTTACCCTCGCGCAGCGTGGCGCGGGCGCTCGGCCTGGTCGACACGCTGCCGGTGCTCGAGGTCGCCCAGATCGGCGCGCAGGTCGCCGACGCACTGGCCGCGGCGCACGCGGTGGGCATCGTGCACCGCGACATCAAGCCGGGCAACATCCTCGTCGCCGATCGCGGCCCCAAGGTCGGCTTCGCCAAGCTCAGCGACTTCGGCATCTCGCGCGGGGCAGGCGACGCCGCCGACGAACCGGACGGCGTCATCACCGGCACCCCCGCCTACCTGCCGCCCGAGGTGGCCCGCGGCGCACAGCCGACCACCGCCTCCGACGTGTTCTCCCTCGGCGCCACCCTCTACACCGCCATCGAGGGTCAGCCGCCCTTCGGCATGGACGAGGACAGCGAGGCGCTGGTGCACCGGGCCGCGATGGCCCAGATCATCCCCCCGCAGCGCACCGGCGAGCTCACCGAGGCGCTGCTGCACATGATGGAACCCGCCCCGCAGCGCAGGCCGACCATGGCCGAGGCGCGCGACGAGATCCTCGCGGCCGCGTTCGGGCCGGGCACCGCCTCCTACATCCTCGGCACGCCGGTGCGCACCGAGGACGGCACCATCCCCTCCTGGGCCACCCGCAACGGCTCGATCGGCGTGCGCAGCCCGCACTCGGCGCCGCTGCCGCGCCCGCACCGCCCAGGTCAGGTCCCCCGACCCCAGCGCGCCAAGGTGCCCGCGCCCAAGCAGGCCAACGCGGCACTCGCGGTCACCATCGGGCTGCTCATCGGGCTGATCATCATCATCGGAGTGCTGGTCATCGCCATGTGACCGGCCGCCGGGCGGACTCAGTCGATGCGCCGCCGGTGCGCCCACCTGGTCAGCGCGTTGCGATTGGACTGCTGAGTCTTGCGCAGCACGTTGGAGGCGTGCGTCTCCACCGTCTTGACCGAGATGAACAACGTCTCGGCGATCTCGCGGTAGGTGTAGCCGCGGGCGAGCAGGCGCAGCACCTCGAGTTCGCGCGGGGTCAGCGAGTCCAGCTCCGGGTCGAGCGGCGGCTCGGGCACCGGGGAGCGACCGGTGAAGGAGTCGAGCACGAAACCGGCCAGCCGGGGGCTGAACACGGCGTCGCCCCCGGCCACCCGGCGGATGCCGTCGGCCAGCTCGGCGCCGGAGATCGTCTTGGTGACATAACCACGGGCGCCCGCGCGGATCACCGCGATCACGTCCTCGGCCGCGTCCGACACGCTCAGCGCCAGACAGACCGGGCCCTCCTCGATGCCGGACAGCACCGCGACCCCGCCGCCGTCGGGCATGTGCACATCCAGCAGCACCACGTCGGGCTCGGTGCTGTTGATGCCGGCGATGGCCTCGGCCACCCCGCCCGCCTCGCCGACCACCTCGAGATCGGCCTCCCGGCTCAGTTCCGCCCGCACCCCCGACCGGAACACCGCGTGATCGTCGACGAGAAAGACCCGCACGGTCACCTGATCCACTCCTCATCTGTCCCCGGCGCCGGACACACTCCGGCCGGACACCATCGGTACCACATCGTTCAGTGCCCGGTCCCGGAAGCGAACTCGCGCGTGGCCCGCGCGCCGGAGCCGGTGGCGGCTCCCGACGGCGCGTCCCGGCCGTCGTCCGAACCCGCGCCGGACGCCTGGCTCCCCTCGTCGGCGCCGGACGGCCCGGCATCCGTGGCGGCCTCGCCCGTGTCGTCGCGGGGCATGAACAGCCGCACCTCGGTGCCGCGGCCGGGCGTGGACAGGATCTCCACCCGCCCGCCGCGACGTTCGATCCGCCCCCGGATCGACTTGGCCAGGCCCTGCCGGTCCCCCGGCACCTCGGCCGGGTCGAAGCCGGCGCCGCGGTCGCGCACGAACACGCTCACCTGATGCGGCTCCACCTCGGCGAACAGATCGACGGTCGGCACGCCGGCGTGTTTGGCGGCGTTGACCATGGCCTCCCTGGTCGCGCCGAGCAGGGCGGTGAAGTGTTCCTTGGGCAGGCCGTCGCCGGAATCGGTCACATCCATGGTGACATCGCCGACGGTCACCGGCGTGACCTTCACCCCGTGCTGGTCCTCCACCTCGCCCGCGATGGTCCGCAGGGCCGCGGCCAGGCTGGAATGCGCGGGCCCGGTGTCCTCGAACAGCCAGCGCCGCAGCTCGCGTTCCTGGCTGCGCGCCAGCCGGACCACCTCGTGCGGGTCCTCGGCCTGCCGCTGGATCAGCGCCAGCGTCTGCAACACCGAGTCGTGCAGGTGCGAGGCGATCTCCTCGCGTTCCTCGTTGCGGATGCGGGCGGCGCGCTCGGCGTCCAGCGCCCTGGCCATCTTCAGCCACAGCGGCACCGTGAGCAGCCCGCCGCCGACCAGCGTGACCACCACCGCGATCAGCGCCGACCCCAGCGACCCCAGGTCGATCCTGGCCAGCACCAGCACACCGAGGCCGAGCACCACCAGGGTGATCCCGGAGACGATGCGCGCCCAGGTGATGACGGTGGGGCGGGCGGGCAGGCCGAACAGCGAGCGCGGCCCGTCGATGTCGTACTCGCGCCACACCAGCGCGGCGCCGACCGCGACCACCACGATCGGGGCGATGACCTTGGCGGCCACGGTGGCGTTCATCAGCCAGGAGACCGCGACGGCCAGCCCGATCCCGAGCATGGCCAGACCGATGGCCTGCCTGCGTTCGGTCGGCGACGGCGCCTGCTCGTCGTAGCCGCCGGGGGTGAACACCCACAGCAGGCCGTAGGCGACGATGCCCGCGCCCGCCAGCGCGGACAGCAGCACGAACACCATCCGCACGGTGAACACGTCGAGCCCGAGATGGTCGGCCAGACCACCGGCCACACCGCCAACGATGCGGCCGCCGGAACGGCGCACCAAGCGCACGGGCGGGGCGCCGACGTCCAGCACCGGGGCGGGCCCGTAACCGCGGGCGGCTCCCGCCGGGTCCGTCCACGCGGGCCCGGCGCCACGGGCAGGCTCGTAGAGCGGACCGGTCGGGTACATGCCTTCGATACTGGCACGACGCCCGGAGCACGGGCATCGGGATTCTCCCTGATGTTGCGCCGATGTCGCGCCGAGCTCCTGCCCGGCTCTTCCCGAGCCGGGGGCACAGGGGTGACGACCCCGGTCCACCGGACTCGGGGAGTCCGGTGGATTTTCAGGGTTACCCCCGATGTGGCGGGCCGCCCGCGCGCCCACCATGGAGGACATGACCAGAACGAGCTTCGGGGATCAGCTCCAGCAGATATGGCGGACCCGGCCGGTGCGGCTGCCGAGGCAGGGGCCGATCGCGGGCGTGGCGGCAGGCTTCGGCAGGCGCTACAACGTCGACCCGGTGCTCATCCGGGTCGCGTTCGCGGTCTCCACCATGTTCGGCGGCTCGGGCATCATGCTCTACCTGCTTGCCTGGCTGCTGCTGCCGGAGTCCGGCGCGCGGCTCTCGCCCGCCGAATCGCTGTTCGGCCGCAAGCATCACCACGGCGAGCACGGCGGCTCGCAGACCAAGACGATCGTGCTCATGGTCGCCCTGGTCATCGCGGTCACCACGGTCGGCCCGATCGGTGTCGAGATGGCCGGGTCCGGGATGATCAGCACCGCGCTCATGCTGGCGGGCTGGTGGATGCTGTTCATGCGCTTCCCCGAGCCGCCGCCGGGCACCAGTCCGAACAACGCCGACGAGACGCCCGTGAGCGCCACCGGTTATCCGGGCGCGGCCTTCCCCACCGCGCCGCCGCGCGCGGCGGGTGGCCACCCGCCGTTCGGCGCGAGTTCCCCGACGCCGGGGCCGTACCAGCAGACGCCGATGTACACGCCGTACACGAAGCTGCCGGATTCCTACGTCCCCGAGTCCTCCGTGCCCGGACAGTCCGTCCCCGAATCGGCCGGCCCCGCGCAGCCCGTTCCCGGGCAGGCCGTCCCCGAGCAGGCCGTCCCCGAGCAGGCCGTTCCCGAGCAGGCCGTTCCCGAGCAGGCGACGGCTCCCGAGCCCGGGCCGACGGGCACCACCGCACCGGGCGCCCCGACCGGGAACGCCGCCACCATCGCGGACCGCCCGCCGACCGACGCCGGCTCGACGAGCACCTCCGATGCCACGCCGGACCCATCGGCCGCCCCGACGACTCCGGTCCTGCGCGAGCCGGAAACGGCGGCCGTCCCCTCGGCCCAGGCAACCGAGTCCACCTCGAAGTCCGAAACGCCCGCCTCGCCGACCGACGCCGCACCCGCCGCACAGCCGGCCGGCCACGACCCGGACGACCCTGCGCGGCCGGACCGCCCCACCGGGCCGAGCACCTCCGCGGGCACGCCGCGACGCGGCCCCGACC
>NZ_JARWRU010000980.1 GCF_029867845.1 Nocardia farcinica
TTGGGGGTTTTGTTGGGGGGGGGGGGGGGGCCCCCCCGCCCCCCCCCACCCGCGTGTTCCCGGGGAGAGGATTCGTGTGGTTTCCGAGGAAGACGCGAAGGATCGCGACACCGACCGGCCGGGATCGCCTTTCGGCCCCTCGGTAGGTGATTTCGGTCCTCCCGTGGGCGACTTCGGTCCTCCCGTCGGCGATTTCGGGCCGCCGGTGGACGAATTCGGCGGTCCGCCGTTGGCGGAGAGCGGGCCCGCGTGGAAACCCCCGGCCGACACCCCCGAGATCGGCTGGCGTCCCGCCGACGGCTCGCCGCCGCCGCCCTCGGCCGCGCCGCCGCCCGTGTCGGCCCCCGCTCCCGCCCCGGCCGAGCCGACCGTGAAGCTTCCGGCGTCCGCCGCCGATCGCTATCGAGCCCCCGACAGCTCCGAGCCCGACGTCTCGGTGGAGGAGACCGTGCGTTTCGGCTCCGGCTCCGGCAGGGGGGACGCCGAGCCCGCCGCCTCGGCCGCCGAACCGGCCAGGTCCGGGCCCGGCGGGCCGCAGCGCTGGTGGAACAGCCCGACCGAGTCCGGCGACGTGCCGAAACCGCCCGCCGACGCGGGCTCGCCGCCCGGCCTGTCCTGGGCCGACGACGCGATCGCCAAGCGGCTGGCGCCCAAGCCCGCGGCCGCCGCGTCCGGCGGCGGCTCCGGTTCCTCGCCGAGCACGTCCACCCGCACCATGATCATCGGCATCGCGGTCGTGGTGGTGCTGCTCATCGCCCTCGTGGTCACCATCGTCTCGCTCAGCGGCGAGGACGACACCGGCCGAGGGGCGGGCGCGACCACCACCGCCGCGCTGAGCTGCCCGAGCAACCGCAACGGCAATGTCGTGGTCGGCAACGGGCAGGGCTCGACCGAGAGCGGCGCCGAGGCCATCCTCGGCTTCCAGTACGCCTTCTACGTGGAGCGCAGCGGGGAGCGGGCTCGTCAGTACGTGGCCGACGACGCGCTGAACATCTCCACCGCGCCGATCATCCAGAAGGCGATCGACGAGGCGATCCCGGTCGGCACCACGCACTGCCTGCGGATCATCGAAGTGGCATCGGACACCTTCGACGTCGACCTCACCGAGCACCGCCCCGACGGTCAGACCACGGTGTATCCCCAGCGTGTGACCGTGGTCGAGCGAGAAGGGAAGTTCTTCCTGAGCGCCATCGATCAACGCTAGACGTCTCACGATGCGGGATGGCTGTTTCATATTCTGGTTCAGAATGTGGGACAGTGGAGTCATCCCGTTCCGTGGCGTCTCCCGGAGGTCTCGATGTCGTCGACGTTCCCGTCGCTGTCCGCCAAGCTTGCCGGCGTGCAGAGCTCGGCGATTCGTGACCTCCTCAAGCTCACCGCCGACCCGAGGATCGTCAGCCTCGCCGGCGGCCTGCCCGACGCCGAGCTGATGCCGCGCGAACGCATCGCCGCGGCCGCCGCGGCCGCGCTGGCCGGTTCCGGCTGCCTGCAGTACACCGAGTCGCCGGGCTGGGGCCCGCTGCGCGCGGTGCTGGCCGAGCGGGAATCCGCGCGGCTGGGCAGGCGGGTCCCGCTGTCGGAAGTCTTCGTCACCCACGGCTCCCAGCAGGCGCTGTCGCTGCTGGCCGAGGTGCTGCTCGATCCCGGCGCGCTGGTGGTCGTCGAGGACCCCGCCTATGTCGGCGCCCTGCAGGTCTTCCGGGCCGCGGGCGCCCGCATCGTCGCGATCCCGCTGGACGCCGAGGGCATGCGCGTGGACGCGCTGCGCGAGCTGCTGGCCGCGGGTGAGCGTCCGGCCCTGGTGCACACCGTCAGCAACTTCCACAATCCGGGCGGGGTCACCCTCGCGCCGGCCAGGCGGGCCGAACTGGGGCAGCTCGCCGAGCGGTACGGCTTCTGGGTCGTCGAGGACGATCCCTACGGCGAGCTGTGGTTCGACCGGCCCTCCCCGGCGCCGGTGGCCTCCTACTCCCGCCATGTGATCCGCCTCGGCAGCGCTTCGAAGATCATCGCGCCGACGCTGCGGGTCGGCTGGATGGTCGCCCCCGACCAGGTCTGCCGGGCGGTGGAGCTGCTCAAGCAGGGCGCCGACCTGTGCGGTTCGGCGCTGACCCAGCAGATCGCCACCGACCTGCTCACCGACGAGGACTGGCTGGCCGGGCACCTGGCCAGGGTGCGCGACAGCTACGGCACCAGGGCCGAGGCGCTGGTGAACGCGGTGCGTGCGACCTTCGGCGAGCGGGTGGTCTGCACCGACGCGGCGGGCGGAATGTTCGTGTGGGCCGACTTCACCGACGGCACCGACACCAAGGCCATGCTGGCGGGGGCGCTGGCGGAGGGCGTGGCCTACGTGCCCGGCTCGGCGTTCGCGGCCGAGGACGGCTACCAGGGGTCGATGCGGATGTGTTTCACCACCTCGGCGCCGCCGGTGCTGGCGGAGGCCGTGGCCCGGCTGGCCAGGGCGCACGCCGCCGCGGCTGTCTGAGTTCCCCGGGGCAGGAGTCCGCCCGGCCCGGCTTCAGTCCACCCAGTCGTAGGTGCGCTCGACCGCCTTGTTCCAGGAGGTCAGCAGGGTCTTGCGGTCCTGTGCGGACATCGAGGGCCGCCAGGTCTTGTCGGCCGCCCAGTTCTCCCTGATGTCGTCGGTGCCCGCCCAGTAGTCCACCGCGAGTCCGGCCGCGTACGCCGCGCCGAGCGCGGTGGTCTCGGCGACCACCGGACGCACCACCGGCACGTCGAGGATGTCGGACTGGAACTGCATGAGCAGTTCGTTGGCGGTCATGCCGCCGTCCACCTTCAGCGTTGTCAGCTCCAGGTCGAGCTGCTGGGACTCGGCGTCGGCGCGCATGGCGTCGACCACCTCGCGGGTCTGGAAGGCGGTCGACTCGAGGACCGCCCGCGCCAGGTGCGCCTTGGTGACGAAGCGGGTCAGCCCGGCGATCACCCCGCGCGCGTCCGGCCGCCAGCGCGGCGCGAACAGGCCGGAGAAGGCGGGCACGATGTAGGCGCCGCCGTTGTCCTCGACGCTACGGGCCAGCGGTTCGATCTCCGCGGCCGAGGAGATCAGGCCCAGGTTGTCGCGCACCCACTGCACCAGCGAGCCGGTGACCGCGATGGAGCCTTCGAGGGCGTAGACGGCGGGCTGGTCGCCGAGCCGGTAGCAGACCGTGGTGAGCAGGCCGTGCTTGCTGAACACCGGGGTGGTCCCGGTGTTGAGCAGCATGAAATTGCCGGTGCCGTAGGTGTTCTTGGCCTCACCGGGGGCCAGGCAGGCCTGCCCGAAGGTGGCGGCCTGCTGGTCGCCGAGGATGCCCGCCACCGGAACACCGGCCAGCGGCCCCGAGGTGATCTCGCCGTAGACCTCCGAGGAGCTGGCGATGCGCGGCAGCATCGCCACCGGCACGCCGAAGTCGGCGCAGATCCCCTCGTCCCAGCGCTGGGTGCGCAGGTCCATGAGCATGGTGCGTGAGGCGTTGGTGACGTCGGTGACGTGCTCGCCGGTCAGGTTCCACAGCAGCCAGCTGTCCACGGTGCCGAAGCACAGCTCGCCGGCCTCCGCGCGCGCCTGCGCGCCCGGCACGTGGTCGAGGATCCAGCGCAGCTTGGGGCCGGAGAAGTAGGTGGACAGCGGCAGGCCGGTGCGGTCCTGGTAACGGCCTGGGCCCTCGGCGCCGCCGAGTTCGCTGACCAGCCGGTCGGTGCGGGTGTCCTGCCAGACGATGGCGTGGTGGATCGGCTCGCCGGTGCCCCGATCCCACACCACGGTGGTCTCGCGCTGGTTGGTGATGCCGACCGCGGCGATGTCCTCGCGGCCGAGCCCCAGCTCGTCGAGCGCCTGGGTGAGCACGAGTTCGGTGTTGCGCCAGATGGTTCCGGCGTCGTGCTCGACCCAGCCGGGGTGCGGGAAGATCTGCTCGTGCTCGCGCTGGGCGATGCCCGCGACGCGTCCGCCGTGGTCGAAGACGATGCACCTGCTCGAGGTCGTGCCTTGATCGAGGGCGGCCACATAGCGACGCATGGAGGCAGGATACGCAACCGGTCGCATGGTGGGGATCACATCGCCCGGCCCGGGTGCCCGCGGGCGAACGGAGTTACCGTCGAGTAGACCACCACCGCTCGCGGCGAGGCACCGTGTCGATCGGCGTCCGAGGTGCCTAGCCTGTACCCGAGCCTGCCCCGCACCACCATCCCGCGCATCGCAGCAACCGCGCGCTCGCAGACCAGTCGCCGGAGGAGTCGAGCATGATCAGGAAACCGCAACCGCAGACCCAGACGCTCGGACCCGAACAGCGCCGCGCGGCCTGGGAGCGCCTCGGTGGCGAACACTTCGACGTGGTCGTGGTCGGGGGCGGCGTCGTCGGGGCAGGCATCGCGCTGGACGCGGCCACCCGCGGGCTCTCGGTGGCCCTCGTGGAGGCGCGGGACCTGGCCTCGGGCACGTCGAGCCGATCGTCGAAGATGTTCCACGGCGGTCTGCGCTATCTGGAGCAGCTGGAGTTCGGCCTGGTGCGCGAGGCGCTGCGCGAGCGCGAACTGGCGCTGTCCACCTTGTCGCCGCATCTGGTCAAGCCGCTGCGTTTCCTCTACCCGCTGACCCATCGCGGCTGGGAGCGACCCTATGTGGCCGCCGGACTGGTGCTCTACGACACCATGGGCGGGTCGAAATCGGTTCCGGGCCAACGGCATCTGACCCGTCACGGCGCGTTGCGGCTGGCGCCCGGCCTGCGCCGCGACGCCCTGATCGGCGGTGTGAGCTACTACGACACCGTGGTCGACGACGCCCGCCACACCATGACCATCGCCCGCACCGCCGCGCACTACGGCGCGGTCATCCGCACCTCGACCCAGGTGGTGGGTTTCCTGCGCGAGGCCGACCGGGTGAGCGGGGTGCGCATCCGCGACACCGAGGACGGGCGCACCGCCGAGGTCAGGGCGCATGTGGTGATCAACGCCACCGGCGTGTGGACCGACGAGGTGCAGGCGCTGAGCAGGACGAGGGGCCGTTTCCACGTGCGCGCCTCCAAGGGCGTGCACATCGTGGTCCCGCGCGACCGCATCGTCGCCGACACCGCCATGATCCTGCGCACCCCCACCTCGGTGCTGTTCGTCATCCCGTGGGGCGCGCACTGGATCATCGGCACCACTGACACCGACTGGAATCTCGACCTGGCCCATCCTGCGGCGACCAGGGCCGACATCGACTACCTGCTGGACCGGGTGAACGAGGTGCTGGTCACCCCGCTGACCCACGACGACATCACCGGCGTCTACGCCGGGCTGCGCCCGCTGCTGGCGGGCGAGAGCGACTCGACCTCCAAGCTCTCGCGCGAACACGCGGTGGCCCGCATCGCACCGGGCCTGGTGGCCATCGCGGGCGGCAAGTACACCACCTACCGGGTGATGGCCTACGACGCGGTGGACGAGGCCGCGCAGGACATCCCGGCCAGGGTCTCGCCGAGCATCACCGAGAAGGTGCGTCTGCTCGGCGCCGAGGGGTACTTCGCGCTGGTGAACCAGACCGTGCAGCTGGCCGAGGCGTACGGGCTGCACCCGCATCGGGTCAAGCACCTGCTCGACCGCTACGGTTCGCTCATCGGTGAGGTGCTCGAGCCTGCCGAGCAGCGGCCCGACCTGCTCGAGCCGCTGACCGCCGCGCCGTCCTATCTGCGCGCGGAGGCGCTGTACGCGGTGACCGCGGAGGGCGCGCTGCACCTGGACGACATCCTGGCCAGGCGCACCCGCATCTCCATCGAGTACGACCACCGGGGCGCGGACTGCGCCGAGGAGGTCGCGCGGCTGGTGGCCCCGGTGCTCGGCTGGGACGAGGCCGAGACCGAACGCGAGATCGCCACCTACCGCTCGCGCGTGGAGGCCGAGATCCGCTCGCAGACCCAGCCCGACGACGCCTCCGCCGACGCCCTGCGGGTGGCCGCGCCGGAGCCGCGCCCGCAGCTGCTGGAGCCGGTCCCCATCGACGGATGAGGCATGCTCGGACGGGGCCGGGTCCGGTCGGTGGGCGGGCCGGCTATCCGG
>NZ_JARWRU010000981.1 GCF_029867845.1 Nocardia farcinica
ATCGTGGCCACGGTCTACGCCGAGGTGCTCGGCCTCGACCAGAGCGCGCGGATCGGCCTCGACGACGACTTCTTCGCCTGGGGCGGCAACTCGCTGCTCGCCACGCAGGTCGCCTCGCGCCTCGGCGCGGCGCTGAACACCCGGGTGCCGGTGCGCCTGCTGTTCGAGGCGCCGACGGTCGCCGCCCTGGCGGTGCGCGTCGAGCAGCAGGCCGGTGCGGGCAGGCTCGCCCTGACCGCCCGCCCGCGGCCCGAGCGCATCCCGCTGTCGCTGGCCCAGCAGCGCATGTGGTTCCTCAACCGCTTCGACTCCAGCTCGTCGGCCTACAACGTGCCGATGGCCGTGCGGCTGTCCGGCGAGCTGGACGTGGACGCGCTGCGCGCGGCCATCGCCGACCTGATCGCCCGGCACGAGGTGCTGCGCACGGTCTACCCGGAGATCGACGGTGAACCGGTGCAGCTGATCCTGGCCCCCGGCCAGGTGCGGGTGCCGCTGGAGACCCGGGCCATGACCTCGGCCGAGGTCCCGGCCGCGGTGGTCGAACTGGTGGGCCTGCCGTTCGAGGTCACTGACCAGGTGCCGGTGCGGGTCGCGCTGTTCGAGATCACCGACGCGGTGGACGAGAACGGCGCCCCGGCGGCGGAATTCGTGATCGCGATGGTGGTGCACCACATCGCGGGCGACGGCTCGTCGTTCGCGCCGCTGGTGCGCGACCTGATGACCGCCTACGTGGCCCGCCGCGCCGGTGAGGCCCCGAACTGGACGCCGCTGGCGGTGCAGTACGCGGACTTCAGCATCTGGCAGCGCGAGCTGCTCGGCAGCGAGGACGACCCGAACTCGCTGATGTCCGGCCAGCTGGCGTACTGGCGGAGCGCACTGGCGGACCTGCCCGAGCAGCTCGACCTGCCGTCGGACCGCCCGCGCCCGGCGACCCAGTCCTTCCGCGGCGGCTCGGTGCCGGTGCGCATCGACGCCGACACCCACCGCGCGCTGATCGGCGTCGGCCAGGACCAGAGCGCCACGCTGTTCATGGTCGTGCACACCGCGCTGGCGGTGCTGCTCTCGCGCCTGTCCGGCGCGGAGGACCTGGCCATCGGCACGCCCATCGCCGGTCGCGGCGAGGCGGCGCTCGAGGACCTGATCGGCACCTTCATCAACACGCTGGTGTTCCGCAGCCGCATCGACACGGCCGAGCCGTTCGAGACGCTGCTCGCCCGCCAGCGCGAGATCGACATCCAGGCGTTCGCGCACGCCGACGTGCCGTTCGAGCGTCTCGTCGAGGTGCTCAACCCGGCCCGTTCGCAGGCGCGGCACCCGCTGTTCCAGGTGGGCCTGTCGTTCCAGAACCAGACCAGGGCCACGCTGGAACTGCCCGGCCTCACGGTCTCCGGGGTGGACTTCGACACCGAGATGTCGCAGTTCGACCTGCACCTGATCCTCACCGACACCTACGACGAGCAGGGTGGGCCCACCGGCATCGCCGGCGTGCTCACCTACGCGAGCGATCTGTTCGACCGGTCGACGGTGGAGGTGTTCACCGAACGCTTCCTGCGCCTGATCGACGCGGTCGTCGCGGCACCGGCCACCCCGGTGGGCGATCTGCCGCTGCTGTCGGAGCCGGAGCGGCTGGAGCTGGTCGCGCAGCGCAACGACACCGCGCACCCGCTGACGCCCGCGCTGCTGCTCGACGGCTACCGCCGGGCGGTCGCCGAGCACGCCGACCTGGTCGCGCTGTCCTACGAGGGCACCTCGCTGACCTACCGCGAATTCGACGAGCGGGTGAACGCCCTGGCGCGCCTGCTGATCTCGCGCGGCGTCGGCGCGGAATCCCTGGTCGGCCTCGCGGTCCGGCGCTCGCTGGACCTGGTGGTCGGCATGTACGCGATCGTGACCGCGGGCGGCGCGTATGTGCCGCTCGACCCG
>NZ_JARWRU010000982.1 GCF_029867845.1 Nocardia farcinica
GCGCGCGCGACGGGGTGGTGATCGCCTACTTCGGCCGCGTGCTCGCCGGCCCCAACCCCACCTTGCTGCTGGCCCACCTCGGCGCCGTGGTGGTCAAGATCGAACGCCCGGGCGCGGGCGACGACACCAGGCATTGGGGCCCACCCTGGTCCGGTGACGAATCGACCTACTTCCTCGGTGTGAACCGCAACAAGCGCTCCGCCGCGCTCGACCTGTCCGACCCGGCCGACCTGGATGCCGCGCGCGCCCTGGCGGCCCGCGCCGACGTGCTGGTGGAGAACTTCCTGCCCGGCACACTCGACCGGCTCGGCCTCGGCTACGAGCAGGTGCGCGCCCTCAACCCCGACATCGTGTACTGCTCCATCACCGGCTTCGGCCGCGACAACGCGCTGCCCGGCTACGACCTGCTGATCCAGGCGGTCGGCGGCCTGATGAGCATCACCGGACCCGACCCAGGGACGCCGACCAAGGTCGGGGTGGCGGTGGTCGACGTGATCACCGGCATGCACGCGGCGCTGGGCATCCTGGCCGCGCTGCGCCATCGCGACCGCACCGGCGAGGGCCAGCGCGTCGAGGTGGACCTGCTGTCGTCGCTGCTGTCGGCGCTGGCCAACCAGACCTCGGCCTATGTCGGGGCCGGGGTGGTGCCGGTGGCCATGGGCAACCGGCACCCGAGCATCGCGCCCTACGAGGTGTTCCGGGCCGCCGACCGGCCGCTGATCCTGGCGGTGGGCAACGACCGGCAGTTCGCCGCGCTGACCGAGGTGCTCGGCGCCCCGGAACTGGCGGCCGACGAACGCTTCGCCACCAACACCGCGAGGGTCGCCCATCGCGCGGAGCTGAAGAAACTGCTCGACGAACTGCTCGCGCGAGACACCGCCGACGCCTGGGCCGACGCGCTGTCGGCGGCCAGAGTGCCATCCGGCCCGGTCAACGACATCGCGGACGCGGTGGCCTTCGCGCAGAAGCTCGGCATCGACCCGGTGGTCACGATCGACGATCCGCACCGGGACGCGCCGGTCCGCCAGATCGCCAACCCGATCAAGCTCAGCGCCACACCGGCCACCTACCGCAGCGCCCCGCCGCGGCTGGGCGAGCACACCGCGACGGTCACGCAGACCTCGCCCGGCTAGCGCTCGCCCCAGGTGTCATGTCATTAAGCAGTTGTCATTCGGCCAGGAAGAAGAAGTATCCGAGGAAGATCACCAGCAGCCCCCACATCACGGGGTGCACCTCCCGGAACCGGCCGCGGGCGGTCATCACGATCGGGTAGAAGATCATGCCCAGCGCGAGACCGTTCGCGATCGAATAGGTCAGCGGCATCATCACCACCGTGATGAACGCCGGGATCGAGTACTCGAACTCGTTCCACTCGATCTCGCCGAGCGCGCGTGCCATGAGCACGCCGACCACGATCAGGGCGGGCGCGGTCACCTCCCCCGCGCTCGCCACCACCGTGAAGACCGGATAGCAGAACATGGCGGCGAGGAACCAGCCCGCGGTGGTCACCGCGGTCAATCCGGTGCGGCCACCGGAACTCACGCCCGCCGTCGACTCGACATAGGCCGTGGTCGTCGAGGTGCCGATGACCGCGCCCGCGGCGGTGCCCACCGAGTCGGCGGCGAAGGCCTGCATGGCGCGCGGCAGCCTGCCCTCCGGGGTCAGCAGCCCGGCCTGCTTGGCCACGCCGATCAGAGTGCCGGAAGCGTCGAAGAAGTCGACGAACAGCATGGTCAGGACGACGATGGCCATCTGCCCGGTGAAGGCGTCGGGCAGGTGCGCGATCGCCTCGCCGAAGGTCTCGTCCAGGCCGCGCGGCAACGCGAAGATCCCGTCCGGCACATCGACCAGTCCGGTGAGCAGGCCGACCAGCGTGGTCAGCACGATGCCGTAGAGCACCGCGCCGTGCCAGCCCTTGACCAGGAAGATCACCGTGATCAGCAGCCCGAACAGGGCGAGCATGGTCGCGGGCTCGGTGAAGTCGCCGAGGGTGACGAAGGTGGACTCGCTGGCCACCACGATGCCCGCGTTCTTGAAGCCGAGGAAGGCCACGAACAGGCCGATGCCCGCGCCGACAGCGAGCTTGAGCTGCAACGGGATCGCGTCGAGGATGCGCTCACGGATCTTGGTGACGGCCAGCAGGAAGAAGATGACGCCGGACAGGAAGGTGCCCGACAGCGCCACCTGCCAGGGGATGCCCATCCCGATCACCACGGAGAAGGCGAAGAAGGCGTTGAGCCCCATGCCCGGCGCGAGCGCGATCGGGTAGCGGGCCCACAGGCCCATGACCAGCGTGCCGAACACCGCCGCCACCGCGGTCGCGGTGAACACCGCCTGCATGGGGATGCCCTGCTCGCCCAGCGCGCCCTGGTCACCGAGAATGCTCGGGTTGACGGCCAGGATGTAGGACATCGCCAGGAAGGTGATCGTGCCCGCCATGATCTCGCGGCGGTAGGTCGATCCGTTCTCGGTGACGCCGAAGTAGCTGTCGATGCGACCAGGGCCGCTCGGCCGCGTCGGGGTTGCCATGGCGGTTCTCCGGTCGTGATGGGGGAAGGGTGGCCCCAGGCACGTTAGCGGAGGATTGGCCGGCGCCCGCGACGACCCGACCGCACTCGTGACCGCCCTCACCGGCGACCGCACCCGGCCCCGCCCGCGCGCACGGCTTCGGCGACCGCGGCGCGAACGACGGCCCGGCTGCGATCAGCTCGGTCAGGGCGCGGCGACCAGCCCCAGTTCGGCGGGCGAGGCCAGCAGCGGGTGGCTCGGCAGCACCCGCACCGTGTACCCGACCGCGCCGGACACCGACAGCGACGTCTGCACGGTGAACACCTCGGTCCCCGATTCGCCGCCCGCGTGCGCCATCTCGACGCTGGTGACATCGGTGAGCTCGTCGTCGACACCCACCCGGCCCAGCACCGCCTGCACCCGCACGTCCGCGACCGACAGCCCGCCCAGATCGATCCGCGCGGTCAGCGACAGCGGAGCGCCGATGACCGGAGTGTCGGGCAGGCCCGCGCTGTCGACCTGCACCACCTTGACCGCGCCCCAGGCGCCCTCGACCCGCCTGCGGTACTCGGCGAGCGCGCGGGCCCCGGCGAAGTCGTCGGCGCTCACCCGGCGGAAGGCGGCGGCCGCCGGCGCGTAGTACTCCACCGCGTAGTCGCGCACCATGCGCGAGGCCAGCACCTTCGGGCCGAGGGTCTGGAGGGTGTGGCGCACCATCTCCACCCAGCGCACCGGCAGGCCGGCGGCGTCGCGGTCGTAGAAGCGCGGGGCCACCGCGCGCTCGAACAGCTCGTAGAGGGCGGCGGCCTCCAGATCGTCGCGGCGGTGCTCGTCGCGCACGCCGTCGGCGGTGGGGATGGCCCAGCCGTTCTCGCCGTCGTACATCTCGTCCCACCAGCCGTCCCGGATGGACAGGTTGAGACCGCCGTTGAGCGCCGACTTCATGCCCGAGGTGCCGCACGCCTCCAGCGGGCGCAGCGGGTTGTTGAGCCACACGTCGCAACCCCAGTACAGATACC
Source organism: Nocardia farcinica (assembly GCF_029867845.1). Lineage (GTDB taxonomy): Bacteria > Actinomycetota > Actinomycetes > Mycobacteriales > Mycobacteriaceae > Nocardia > Nocardia farcinica_A. Next base: position 3,528 of record NZ_JARWRU010000982.1, read on the forward strand.
GGGCCATGGACATGTCGTAGTCGGGCAGGAAGACGATGCGGTGGCGCAACTCCGGGTCGTCGGCGAAGCGCACGACCTGCTGGATGAGCGCCTTGCCGCCGTCGTCGGCCGGATGACTCTTGCCCGCCACCACCAGTTGCATCGGGCGGTCCGGGTCAAGCAGCAGCCCGCGCAGCCGCTCGGGATCGCGCAGCATGAGGGTCAGCCGCTTGTAGGTCGGCACCCGGCGCGCGAAGCCGACGGTCAGCACGTCCGGGTCGAACACCTCGTCGATCCAGCCGAGCTCGGCCTCGGCGGCGCCGCGCTCCAGCCAGGAGATCCGCAACCTGCGGCGCACCTCGGCGACCAGCGTGGCCCGCAGGGTGTTGCGGGTCGACCACAGCTCACCGAGGTCGACCTCGCGCAGCTTCTCCCAGCCGCGCCCCTCCTCGACCAGCTCGGGACCGACCAGCTCGCGCGCCTTGTCCACCCATTCCCTGGCCGCCCAGGTGGGCGCGTGCACGCCGTTGGTGACCGACCCGATCGGCACCTCCTGCGGATCGAAGCCCGGCGACAGCGCGGCGAACATGCCGCGGCTCACCTCGCCGTGCAGGCGGGAGACGCCGTTGGCGCGCTGGGCCAGCCGCAGGCCCATGTGGGCCATGTTGTAGACCGAGGGGTCGGCCTCGCGGCCCAGCGCCAGGATGCGGTCCACCGACAGGCCGGGCAGCAGCGCCGACTCGGCCTCGCCGTGCGCGCCGCCGAAGTAGCGGCGCACCATCGGCATCGGGAACCGGTCGATGCCGGCCGGGACCGGGGTGTGGGTGGTGAACACCGTCGAGGCGCGCACCACGGTCAGCGCGGTGTCGAAGTCCATGCCGGTGGCCACGTACTCGCGGATGCGTTCCACCCCGAGGAAGCCGGCATGGCCCTCGTTCATGTGGAAGACCTCGGGATCGGGCAGCCCCTCGGCGCGGGTGTAGGCGCGCACCGCCCGCACGCCGCCGATGCCTGCCAGGATCTCCTGCTTGATGCGGTGGTCCTGATCGCCGCCGTAGAGGCGGTCGGTCACCGCGCGCAGGTCGGCGTCGTTCTCGGCGATGTCGGAGTCGAGCAGCAGCAGCGGCACCCGGCCGACCTGGGCGATCCACACCCGTGCGCGCAGCACCCGGCCATCGGGCATGGCCACGTGCACCAGCACCGCCGAGCCCTCGCTGGTGAGCAGGCGCAGCGGCAGCCCCTGCGGGTCCAGCGCCGGGTAGTGCTCGATCTGCCAGCCGTCCGCCGACAACGACTGCCGGAAGTAGCCGGAGCGGTACAGCAGGCCGACACCGATCAACGGCAGGCCGAGATCGGAGGCCGCCTTCAGGTGATCGCCCGCCAGGATGCCCAGGCCGCCGGAGTAGTTCGGCAGCACCTCGGTGACGCCGAACTCCATCGAGAAGTAGGCGATGCCCGCCACCTCGTCCTCGCGGCCCTGGCGCTGGAACCAGGTGGCCGCGCCCAGGTAGTCGCGCAGATCGGCGGCGGCCGCGTCGACCAGGGCGAGGTAACCGGGGTCGGTGGCGAGTTCGTCGAGCCGGGCGGCGGGGACCTCGCCGAGCATCCGCACCGGATCGTGGTCGACCGCACGCCACAACTGCGGGTCGATGGCGGCGAACACGTCCTGCGTCGGCGGGTGCCAGGACCACCGCAGGTTCGTGGACAGCTCACCGAGAGCCGCCAGCCGCTCGGGCAGATGAGCACGGACAGTGAACCGACGCAATGCCTTCACCGGCAGTACCCTACACGGGCCCGCTGGCCCCCGCCGATCATGAAACCGGCCGTTGACACAGCTCAGCGGGCCGAACGGCCACACCCGTCGCGGTCTCGGATCGTCCAGTAGGTTGGTGCACGTGACCGGCCGCATCGCCATCGATGACACTGCTCCCTTTATCCCCGGCGGCCGCCCGGCCAAGGCGGTGGTGGGTGAGGTGTTCCCGGTGCGCGCCGTGGTGTGGCGCGAGGGGCACGACGCCGTCGCCGCCAACATCGCCGTGCGCGCCCCCGGCGCGAACCGGCCTTCCCGCACCAGGATGACCCCGGCGGCCGAGCCCGACGTCTTCGACGCCGTCTTCGTCCCGCACACCCCCGGCCTGTGGACCGTGCGCGTCGAGGGCTGGAGCGATCCGATCGCCACCTGGCGTCACGCGGTCGAGGCCAAGCTCGCCGTCGGCCAGACCGCGGCCGATCTGGCCAACGACCTCGAGATCGGGGCCAGGCTGTTCGAACGGCTCGCCCAGACCGTGCGCAAGGCCGAGTTCGAGAAGCTGCGGGCGGCCGCGACGGCGCTGCGCGGCGACGACCAGCTACCCGCCCGGGTCGCACCGGCCTTCTCCGCCGAGATCGCCGAGATCCTGCGCAACCATCCGCTGCGCGAGCTGGTCACCCGCGGCCCGGCCCACCACGTGCTGGTCGAGCGCACCCGCGCGCTCTTCGGCTCCTGGTACGAGTTCTTCCCCCGCTCCACCGGCGGCCGCGACGCCGACGGCAACCCGGTGCACGGCACCTTCGCCACCGCCGCCGCCGAGCTGCCGCGCATCGCGGGCATGGGCTTCGACGTGGTCTACCTGCCACCCATCCACCCCATCGGCGAGGTGAACCGCAAGGGCCCCAACAACTCCCTGGTCGCCGGCCCCGGCGACGTCGGCTCCCCCTGGGCCATCGGCTCGAAGGACGGCGGCCACGACGCGATCCATCCCGCGCTGGGCACCGAGGCCGATTTCACCGAATTCGTCGCCGCCGCCGGGAAACTGGGCCTGGAGGTGGCTCTCGACCTCGCTTTGCAGTGCGCCCCCGACCACCCGTGGGTGCGCGAGCACCCGGAGTGGTTCACCACCCTGCCCGACGGCACCATCGCCTACGCCGAGAACCCGCCGAAGAAGTACCAGGACATCTATCCGCTGGACTTCGACAACGACCCCGACGGCCTCTACGCCGAGATCCTGCGCGTGGTCCGGCACTGGATCGGCCTCGGCGTGAAGATCTTCCGCGTCGACAACCCGCACACCAAGCCCGCCGACTTCTGGGAGTGGCTCATCGCCACGGTGCGCGAGGACGACCCCGACGTCATCTTCCTGTCCGAGGCGTTCACCCGCCCCGCGCGCCTGTACGGTCTCGCCAGGCGCGGATTCAGCCAGTCCTACACCTATTTCACCTGGCGCACCGCCAAGTGGGAGCTGACCGAGTTCGGCAACGAGCTGGCCGCCAAGGCCGACGAGGCCAGGCCGAACCTGTTCGTCAACACCCCCGACATCCTGCACGAGAGCCTCCAGCACGGCGGGCCGGGCATGTTCGCCATCCGCGCGGCGCTGGCCGCCACGCTGGCCCCCACCTGGGGCGTGTACTCCGGCTTCGAGCTGTTCGAGCACCAGGCGGTGCGACCGGGCAGCGAGGAGTACCTCGACTCCGAGAAGTACCAGCTGCGCCCGCGCGACTTCGCCGGCGCGCTGGAGCGCGGCGAATCGCTCGAGCCGTGGCTGACCCGGTTGAACGAGATCCGCAGCGCGCACCCGGCGCTGCAACAGTTGCGCTGCATACATTTCCACCACGTCGACAACGACGCCCTGATCGCCTACTCCAAGTTCGACCCCGCCGGCGGCGACGCCGTGCTGGTGGTGATCAACCTCAACCCCTTCGGGCCGGAGGAGGGCTTCCTGTCGCTCGACCTGCCGGCCATCGGCCGGGAGTGGCACGACCACCCGGTGGTGCGCGACGAGGTCAGCGGGGAGGAATGGCACTGGGGTCAGCACAACTGGGTGCGTCTGGACCCGGTGCGCGCGGTCGCGCACATCGTCGCGCTGCCGCCGGTCCCGCCCGACGCCCGCGCCGCCCTGGCCCACCGCAGGAGCCTGCGATGAGCGGCCGAACGGGGTCCGAGCGCGGCGGCCCGCTGGTCGCGACCCGCGACCTCATGCTGCTCGCGGCGGGCACCCACCGCGACCCGCACACCGTGCTCGGCGCGCACCCGCACGCCGAGGGCACCGTCGTGCGGGTGCTGCGCCCGCACGCCGAGTCGGTGCGCGTGCGCGTCGGCGGGCAAGAGCATCCGCTCGAGTTCGTCGGCTACGACATGTTCGCCGGTGTGCTGCCCTATCCCGAACTGATGGACTACCGGCTGGCCACCACCTACCCCGGCGGGCACACCGTCGAGTCCGCCGACGGCTACCGATTCCTGCCCACCCTGGGCGAATTCGATCTGCACCTGATCGGCACCGGCCGCCACGAGCACCTGTGGCACGTGCTCGGCGCGCACCCGCGCCGCTACGACACCCTCGACGGCCCGGTCGCCGGAACCTCCTTCGCGGTGTGGGCCCCGAACGCCCGCGGCGTCACCGTCTTCGGCGATTTCGACAGCTGGGGCGCGCGCACCGCCCCCATGCGCGCCCTCGGCGACTCGGGCGTCTGGGAGGTCTTCGTCCCCGGCGTCACCCCCGGCACCAGGTACAAGTACCGGGTGCACGGCGCCGACGGCCGCGTCGTCGACCACGCCGACCCACTGGCCTTCGCCACCGAGGTGCCGCCGCGCACCGCCTCCGTGGTCACCGAGAGCCACTACACCTGGCACGACGAGCAGTGGCTGGCCCGCCGCGCGAGCACCGACGCCACCCGCTCCCCGATGAGCGTCTACGAGGTGCATCTCGGCTCCTGGCGTCCCGGCCTCGGCTACCGAGAACTGGCCGAACAGCTGGCCGACTACGTCCGCGAGGCCGGTTACACGCACGTCGAGCTGCTGCCGGTCGCCGAGCACCCCTTCGGCGGCTCCTGGGGGTACCAGGTCACCTCGTACTACGCCCCGACCGCCCGCTTCGGCTCCCCCGACGACTTCCGCTCCTTCGTCGACCACCTGCACGGCGCGGGCATCGGCGTGCTGCTGGACTGGGTGCCCGCCCACTTCCCGCGCGACGAGTGGGCGCTGGCCCGCTTCGACGGCACCCCGCTCTACGAGCATCCCGACCCGCGCCGCGGCGAGCAGCCCGACTGGGGCACCTACGTCTTCGACTTCGGCCGCGACGAGGTCCGCAACTTCCTGGTCGCCAACGCCCGCTACTGGATCGAGGAATTCCACATCGACGGCCTGCGCGTCGACGCGGTGGCCTCCATGCTCTACCTGGACTACTCACGCGGCGGCGACTGGGAGCCCAACGTGCACGGCGGCCGGGAGAACCTGGAGGCCGTCGCCTTCCTGCGCGAACTCAACGAGGTCGTGCACCGGGCCCACCCCGGCGTGGTCACCGTCGCCGAGGAGTCGACCACCTGGCCGGGGGTCACCCGCGGCGCCGATGTCGGCGGCCTCGGATTCACCATGAAGTGGAACATGGGCTGGATGCACGACACCCTGGGTTTCCTCGGGCGCGATCCGATCCACCGGGCCTACCACCACCACGAGATCACCTTCTCCATGGTCTACGCCTGGAGCGAGAACTACGTGCTGCCCATCAGCCACGACGAGGTGGTGCACGGCAAGGGCACGCTCTGGACACGGATGCCCGGCGACGACTTCGCCAAGTCCGCGGGCGTGCGCGCGCTGCTGGCCTACATGTGGGCCCACCCGGGCAAGCAACTGCTGTTCATGGGCCAGGAGTTCGGCCAGCACCGGGAGTGGTCGCACGACCGCGGCCTGGACTGGGAGGATCTGGACAACCCGCTGCACCGCGGCATCGCCACCGCCGTGCGCGACCTCAACCGCGTCTACCGGGCGACGCCCGCGCTGTGGAGCCAGGACACCACGCCCGGCGGCTATGCCTGGATCGAAGCCGACGACCGCGAGCGCAACGTACTGGCCTTCCTGCGCTACGGCGCCGACGGCTCGGTGCTGGCCTGCGTGTTCAACTTCTCCGGGACCACCCACGGCGAGTACCGCCTCGGCCTTCCGGTCGCGGGCGAGTGGACCGAGGTGCTCAACACCGACGCGATCGAGTACGGCGGCTCCGGCATCGGCAACCTGGGCGCGGTGCGCACCGAGGAGATCCGCTGGCACGGCCGCCCCTACTCGGCGACCGTGGCGCTCGCACCCAACTCCGCCGTCTGGCTGGCGGGCCCGACCGTCTGAGCCGGGCCCGCCGCCGACTCGTGGCGTCGCGGGTCAGTACAGCGCGGCGGCGAGCTTGCGCCGGGCCGCCACCACGATCGGCTCGGCCGGGTCGAACAGCTCGAACAGCTCGAGCAGATGCGTGCGCGCCTTGGTGCGCTCGTCGCCCGCGGTGCGCTTGACGACCGCGATCAGCCGGTCGAAGGCCGCCTCCGGCTGCTGCTGGAGCACCTCGAGGTCGGCGGCGTCGATGGCGGCGTCCACATCGCCCGGGGCGGCGTCGGCGGTGGCGATCGCCGACTCGGGCAGGTTCTGCGCCTTGGCCAGGAACTTCACCTGCCGCAGCGCGGCCTTGGCCTCGGCGTTGGCGGGCTCGGCGGACAGGATCGCCTCGTAGGCGGCCTGCGCGCCCTCGAAGTCGCCGCGCTCGAGCGCCTCCTCGGCGGCCACGAACCGCGGGTCCTCCGGCTCGGGCGGCGCTTCCCCGCCCGGGCCCTCCAGCTTGCCCGCCACGGCCTCGACCACCGCGTCGATCCACTGGCGCACCTGCGGCTCGGGCTGCGCGCCCTCGAAGTCGGCCAGCGGCTGGCCTGCCGCGATGGCGATCACGGTCGGGATGCCCTGCACCCGCAGCGCCTGCGCGATGCGCATGTTGGGCTCGGCCTCGACCGCGGCCAGCGCCCACTTCCCGCCGTCGGCCTCCACCATGCGCTGCAATGTCCGCACCAGCTCGACGCTGCCGGGACTGCGCTGGGAGTAGAGGGCCACGACGACCGGCACCTGCATGGACCGGTGCAGGACCTTGGCTTCGAAATCGACTTCCGAGACGGCGTGGTCACCGCTGGGCGCGCCGCCGGAAGCTCCCGGGGCGGCGGGCGGCTGCTTCAGACTGGACAGATCGACCGCCCCGGACATGGCGGCGGCGATCGCTGGCGAAGGACGACGTGCTGCTGGTCGAGTCACGGTTCCCAGTTTGTCACGAAGCGGCGCGCGCCGGGGCGGCCGCATCCGTCGTTTTCGCCAGGACGGCGCCGTCGGCCGACGGCTCGGCGAGCTTGCCGGTGCGCACCGCCCACACCTCGAAGGCGACGGTGCAGAACGGCGGAATGCTCGACAGCAGCGCCAGAACGGTGGTCTTCCAGTTCCACTCGAACTCGCGCGCGGTCAGCAGCGCGGCGAGCACGAACAGCACGAAGACGGCGCCGTGCGCCGGGCCGAAGATCTTCACGCCGATCTCGTTGCCCTCGGCGGGCAGGTACTTGAAGGCCATGCCGATGAGCAGACCTGCCCAGGACACGGCTTCCAGAACGGCGAACAGACGGAACCTACCGGCGACGGTGCGCGGGTCGAAAGAGGCCATGCCGCCCATTGTGCCGCACCAACTACGTTCGGTCGTAGTCGCACCGGTCACACCGGACGGAACGGACAGATCGGGCGCTCTCTCCCTTCCCGCGCGATGCCTCGGGCGGCATGGAAAACAACAGCGCCCGGCCCTTTCGGACCGGGCGCTGCCGGATGTCCGCGGGCACGGGCCCCGTGTCGCGGACCTGGACGATCAGGGCCGGTCAGACCTTGACGATCAGGGCGTCGCCCTGCCCGCCGCCGCCGCAC
>NZ_JARWRU010000983.1 GCF_029867845.1 Nocardia farcinica
CCGGCGCCGGCGGCGGGGCGGGCCGTGGCGCTACCGAGGGGCGCGCTGCCGGCGGTGGCGCAACCGACGGCCGCGCTGCCGCCGGGGGCGGCCGCCCGCGGCCGGTCGCCTCCGGCCAGAGCACGTCGCAGCGCGGAACCGTCGAGCAGATCGGCGACGCGGATCTCGGCGGCGTCGGCGACCCGCGCTCCCGGCGTGCGCACCAGGGCCACCGGTTCGTGACCGCGCGTCCGCAGCGCGCTGACGACCGCGCGTCCGACATAGCCGGTGGCGCCGGTGACCAGAACTCGCACGGCGAACACCCCCACACAGAGCAGTCCCCGGTAGTCTCCATCGACATCTGGAAGAGCAGTCGTCGCTGCCGAATCCGATCTCGACTGGCTTGCCGGGGGCCTGGCCAGATCCTGGAGAACTGTCGTTTCCGATCGACGGACGTCTCTGTCGACGGCTGACTCGTTGTCCGGTGTTCTGGTATAGGTCCAGTGTTCTCCGACTTCTCCGCAAGTCAAGACCCATTTCTGCCGGATCGCCCGGAAATTTTCTGGTCGGCCGGTCGCATTGTGCGCGCGGGCGAGGTGGAGGACAGTGGTGGTGTTCCGGTGGCGTCCACCGGGGGCGCCGCCCTTCGAGCAGGAGGTGACCCGTGCACGCACGGTCGAGCACGATCGCGGCGCAGGCGTCGTCGATCGACAAGGGGATCGCCTGTCTTCGCAGGCAGGTACTGCCGGAGATGTCGGCGCTGGACGGCTGGGTCGGGCTGTCGCTCATGCTGGAGCGGTCCACCGGACGCTGCATCGCCACCAGCGCCTGGGAGAGCGAGGAGGCCATGCACGCCTGCGACACCCACGTGCGCCCGCTGCGCAACAGCCTGTCCGCCGCGCTCGACGGCCGCACCCAGAAGATCGAGGAATGGGAAGTCGCCGTCATGCACCGCGACCACCTGGCGGGCGAGCGCGCCTGCACCCGCTGCGTCTGGCTGCAGACCGATCCCGCGGGCATCGATCGCGTGATCGACACCTTCAAGAGCTATTCCCTGCCCGAACTGGAGAAGGTCGAAGGCTTCCGCAGCGCCAGCCTGTTCGTCAACCGCGCCACCGGCCGAGCGGTCGGCTCCAGCGTCTGGTCCAGCATCGAGGAGCTGGAGGGCAGCCGCGACGCCGCCGCCCGCATGCGGCCGAAGGCAGCCGAACAGATGCGCGCCGACATCATCGAGGTCGCCGAATTCCGCCTGGCCTTCGCCCACCTGCGCGTCCCCGAGCTCGTCTGAGCCCGGCGGCGACCTGGCCGGCCTCGGCAAGCCGGGCAGTGCGGCGAGATGCCGGCCGGCACCCGACGCGCCCGATCACGGAAGGGGAAGCTCGCGGGTCTCGGCGACCGAGTGGCGCCGACTCGAAAGCTGTTGCTGAAGAACAACAGTCAACGGCCGTGCCGCCGCGCGCACCGGCCACGGTGGCCGCGCGGGCGGACGGCCGTTGGGGGGGGGGGGCGG
>NZ_JARWRU010000984.1 GCF_029867845.1 Nocardia farcinica
GCGGGTGACCCCCCGGCTCCACACCCCCCCCGGGCGGGGGTACCACGCGCCCCCCCCCCGCGGCGCCAAAACCACGCCGGGGGCGGCGCGCGCCGGACTCCTCGAGGGGGCCCCGGGCGCGGCGACGGATCACTCCGCGTAGGCCGCCAACGGCGGGCAGGAGCACACCAGGTTGCGGTCGCCGAACGCGCCGTCGATGCGCCGCACCGACGGCCACACCTTGGCCCGGCCGTGCCCGAGACCGCGCGGATAGACAGCGGTCTCACGCGAGTACGGGTGGTTCCACTCGCCCACCAGGCACTCGGCGGTGTGCGGAGCGCCGCGCAACGGATTGTCCTCCACCGGCCACACCCCCGAACCCACCTGGTCGATCTCGGCGCGGATGGCGATCATCGCCGCCACGAACTCGTCGAGTTCGGCCAGGTTCTCGCTCTCGGTCGGCTCGACCATCAGCGTGCCCGCCACCGGGAAGCTCATGGTCGGGGCGTGGAAGCCGTAGTCGGCAAGCCGCTTGGCCACATCGTCGACGGTGACGCCGGTGCGCTTGGTGATATCGCGCAGATCCAGGATGCACTCGTGGGCGACCATGCCGTTCTCACCGGTGTAGAGCACCGGGAAGTACTCGTCCAGGCGGCGGGCCAGGTAGTTGGCCGAGGCGATCGCCGACAGCGTCGCCGCGCGCAGGCCCTCCGCGCCCATCATGCGGATGTAGGCCCAGGTGATCGGCAGGATCGAGGCCGAGCCGTAGCGGGCGGCCGAGACCGCGTGTGAGCCCGGCTCCAGCGGGTCGCCCGGCAGATACCGCGCCAGGTGCGAGCGCACCGCGACCGGCCCGACGCCCGGACCGCCGCCGCCGTGCGGGATGCAGAAGGTCTTGTGCAGGTTCAGGTGGCTGACATCGCCGCCGAAGCGGCCCGGCCTGGCCAGCCCGACCAGCGCGTTGAGGTTGGCGCCGTCGACGTAGACCTGCCCGCCCGCGTCGTGCACCAGCGCGCACAGCTCGGCGATCTCGTGCTCGTACACGCCGTGCGTGGACGGGTAGGTGATCATGATGCAGGCCAGCCGCTCGGCGTGGTCGGCGATCTTGGCACGCAGGTCGTCCAGGTCGACGTCACCGTTCTCCCGGCACTTCACCATCTCCACCCGCAGACCTGCCATGGCCGCCGAGGCGGCGTTGGTGCCGTGCGCGCTGGCCGGGATCAGGCAGGTGTCGCGGTGGGTGTCGCCGCGATCGAGGTGGTAGCGGCGGATGGCCAGCAGTCCCGCGTACTCGCCCTGGCTGCCCGCGTTGGGCTGCAGGCTCACCGCGTCGTAGCCGGTGATCTCGGCCAGCCAGTGCTCCAGGTCGGCGATCAGCCTCAGCAGGCCGGGCGCGTCGGAGGCGGGCGCGTACGGATGCAGCTTGCTGAAGCCCGGCCAGGTGATCGGCTCCATCTCGGCAGTGGCGTTGAGCTTCATGGTGCACGAGCCGAGCGGGATCATGCTGCGGTCCAGCGCGATGTCCTTGTCCGACAGCGCGCGCAGGTAACGCAGCATGGCGGTCTCGGTGCGATAGCGAGTGAACGCCGGATGGGTCAGGTACTCGGAGGTGCGGTCCTCGATGCGCACCGGCACCGGCTCGGCCGCCGGCACCCCGAAGGCGTCGAGCACGGCCTCGATGTGGGCGTCGGTGGTGGCCTCGTCGCAGGCCACCGCCACGTGGTCGGCGTCGACCAGGCGCAGGTTGATCCCGCGCGCGGCGGCCTTGGCGACCACGGCCTCGGCCTGGCCGGGCACCCTGGCCAGCACGGTGTCGAAGAAACGCTCGTGCACCAGCGCGTCGCCGAGCGCGCCCGCGAGACGTTCGGCGTGGCCGTGCACCCGCCGCGCGATGGCGCGCAGGCCGTCCGCGCCGTGGTAACTGGCGTACATGGCGGCCAGGATGGCCAGCAGCACCTGCGCGGTGCAGATGTTGGAGGTGGCCTTCTCCCGGCGGATGTGCTGCTCCCTGGTCTGCAACGCCAGGCGGTAGGCGGGATTGCCGTCGGCGTCCTTGGACACCCCGACCAGCCTGCCCGGCAGCTGGCGGGCGTGCGCGGTGCGCACCGCCAGATAAACCGGGTGCGGGCCGCCGCAGCCCATAGGCCCCCCCAACCGCGGGGTGGTGGCGGAGCAGGCGTGGGGGGCCAGCGCGCCCGGGGGGGGGACCCCGGG
>NZ_JARWRU010000985.1 GCF_029867845.1 Nocardia farcinica
CACCTGGGGGCGCTGGACGTCGCCCTTCCGGGCGGGGTCCCCCGGCACCCAGAGGCCGCCGACGGCATTGAGCGCCAACCCGGTGACGACGGCGTCGACGCTGTTGCCCAGCAGGCACACCACGGTGTCGCCGCGGCCGACGCCCAGGGCGCGCAGGCCCGCGGCGCGCACGCGGGCGGCCTGCCAGATGTCGCGGTAGGTGTACCGCGCGCCGGAGAAGTCCAGGAACAGCGTGTCGCCCGCCTGCCGGCCTGCGCGGCGCAGGATGTCGATCACGGTGTCGGTCTCGCCGTCGGACCAGGCGGGGTGCTCGGCCCGTCCGGGGCCGGCGATGGTCGCCGCGGCGGGGGAGGTGTGGCCGTCGGTGCGTTCGTCGGTGGAGCCGATCGTCACGAGCGGGGTCCTTCCTGCGGTGTCGGCTCGGAGGGCGACAACCTGGCGGCGATGAGCAGGGTGCGCAGCGGGCTGGCGGCGGCGACCTCGGTCGCGCCCGCGGCCAGCGCGGCGGCGACGGCCCGCTCGGTGATCTCGGTGAGTTGCGGAATGTCGGGGGTGCCGGGGGCGAGCACTCGCAGCGGGGTGAGCCGGGCGGCGATCTCGGTGAGGGCGCGCAGATCGGGGTTGTCGGTCTCCGACCAGGCCGTCAGCTCGAGAGCGCCTTCGCGGACCTCGCCGTGATCGCCGTCGACGGTCACGATTTTGCCCTCGAGGGCGGCCAGCGCCTCGGCGCCGCAGCCGACCACCGCTGGTCGGCCGATCTCGCGGCTGACCACCGCGGCGTGGGAGGTGGCGCCGCCGAAGGCGGTGACGATGCCCTGCGCGGCGAGCATGCCGTGCACGTCGTCGGGGCTGGTCGCGGTGCGCACCAGCACGACCTGCTCGCCCTCGTCGGCGGCGTCGACCGCCTCGTCGGGATCGGTGACGACCCGGCCCCGGGCGATGCCTGGGCAGGCGGGCAGTCCGGTGGCCAGCAGCGGGGCGGCCGCGCGGGTGTCGGGCTGGAGGGCGGGCAACAGCAGGGTGGCGATCTGGGCCGGTTCCACACGGCGGATCACCTCGGCGTCGTCGATGGCGCCCTCGGCGCGCAGGGCGAGCGCGATGCGCACCGCGGCCGCCGCCGAGCGCTTGGCGGTGCGGGTCTGCAACAGCCAGAGCGTGCCGGATTCGATGGTGAATTCGATGTCCTGGACATCGGCGCCGAGCTGTTCGAGCGTGCGGCCCGCCGTCATGAGCGCGTCGTGGGCCTCGGGCATGGACTCGCGCAGGGCACTGATCGGCAGGCAGTCGGTGGTGCCGGAGACCACGTCCTCGCCCTGGCCACCGGGCAGCCATTCGCCGAACGGCTCGGCGGCGCCGGTCATCGGGTCGCGGGTGAACAGCACGCCGGTGCCGGAGTTGTGGTCGAGATTGCCGAACACCATGGCCTGCACGATGACCGCGGTTCCGGCCTCGTCGCCGAGACCGTGGTGGGCGCGATAGGTGCGGGCGCGGGGGCTGTTCCAGGAGGCGAACACGGCCTCGATCGCCCCGCGCAGTTGGCGCGACGGGTCGGCGGGGACAGGCTGTTCGTCGTCGCGCAGCACGATCTTGCGGTACATGTGCTCGAAGCGCTTGCGGGTGTCGGCGGCGAAGACCGCGCCGCCCGCACGCGCCAGCGCCCGCTGCACGCCGTCGTCGATGCCCAGGTCGAGCACGGTGTCCATCATGCCGGGCATGGACTCGGCGGCGGCGCTGCGCACGCTGACCAGCTGGGGGCGCTCGTCGCCGCCGAAGACGCGCCCGGTCTCGGACTCCAGCCAGCGCAGCGCGTCGAGCACGTCGTCCCAGATCCGCGCCATGAGCGCCTCGGGTTCGCGCTGCCAGGCGCGGCAGGCTTCGGTGCTGATGGCGAAGGCGGGCGGCACGGGCAGCCCGTTGCGGCGCATCGCGTCCAGGCCGAAACCCTTGTTGCCCACCAGTTCGCGCGGCAGGCGGATCGAGCCGTCGAGGCGGACCACCGCCGTACCGATCGGCACGTTTTCCGGCTGCGCGAGGGTAGTGTTCACGAGCATCGAATTCTCGCCGTGGGACGCGATGTTCGACATGGCCCTCCTTGCCTCAGACATGTATAACTATGTCACACAGGTGTGGGAGTGTCTCGGAAATGCTCCACCTCTCTCACCGGGGCGCCGCGGTCCAGGCCGCAGCGGCGCCGCAACAGTCGCGAACCCGAGGAGCGGATGTGACGACCGGTGTCGACCTGACCTTCAGGCCCTTCGTCGACGGCGACTGGCGCGAGACCGACGGGCCGGTGAACGTCGTGATCGACCCGGCCACCGAGCAGACCGTCGCCACCGGCCGCGACGGCACCGCCGCCGATGTCCACGCCGCGATCACCGCCGCGCGCCGGGCCTTCGACGAGGGGCCGTGGGGCCGGATCAACGGCGCCAAGCGCAAGCAGCACCTGCGCCGCTTCGCCGACGCCCTCGAGGCGCGCCGCGCGCACATCGCCGATCTGGTGGTGGCCGAGACCGGCGCGATTCCCGCGCTCGCCGAACGCCTGCACGTCGGGGTCGCGCTGGAGCATTTCGCCTGGGCGGTGGCGCAATCCGACCGCGAATGGGCGCGGCCGCTGCCCGCCTACGGCAAGGGCGCGGGCGTGGTGCTGCGCGAGCCGTGCGGTGTGGTCGGCGCGATCAGCGCCTACAACTTCCCGTTCTTCCTGAACATGGCCAAGCTCGGCGGCGCGCTCGCCACCGGCAACACGGTCGTGCTCAAGCCCTCGCCGCTGACCCCGCTCGAGGCGTTCGTCATCGCCGAGGCCGCCGCCGAGGCCGACCTGCCGCCGGGCGTGCTCAATGTCGTGTCCGGCGACATCGAGGTGGGGCGGGCCCTGACCACCGACCGTCGCGTGGACGTCATCACCTTCACCGGCTCCGAGCGGGTCGGCGGACTGGTGAGCGCGCAGGCCGCGCCCAACATCACCCGGGTGCTGCTCGAACTGGGCGGCAAGTCCGCGTTGATCGTGCGCGCCGACGCCGATCTGACCGCTGCCGTGGAGTACACCGTGCGCCAGATCGTCACCCAGGCCGGGCAGGGGTGCGCGCTGTCCACCCGCCAGCTGGTGCACCGCGACATCCACGACGAGTTCGTGGCGGCCGTGGTGGCGGCGCTGTCGCGGGTGGTCACCGGGCCGCCGCGCGAGCCGGGCGTCGGGATGGGGCCGTTGATCCGGCAGACCCACCGCGAGCGGGTGGAGCGCATGGTCGACGCGGCGCGCGCCGAGGGCGCCACGGTGGCGATCGGCGGCCGGCGCACGGCCGGGCGCGACAAGGGCTTCTTCTACGATCCGACCCTGCTCACCGGTCTGGACAACAGCGCCGCCATCGCCCGCGAGGAGGTGTTCGGCCCGGTCGGCGTGGTCATCCCGTTCGCCGACGACGACGAGGCGGTGCGCATCGCCAACGACAGCGACTACGGCCTCGGCGGGCACGTCTACAGCGCCGACGTCGATGCGGCCTACCGGCTGTGCACGCGGATCAGGTCGGGCTATCTGGCCGTGAACGGCGGTGTGGGCGGGATGCATCCGGCCGCGCCGTTCGGCGGGTACAAGCGCAGCGGGCTGGGCCGGGAGTACGGCGAGGAAGGGCTGGAGGCGTTCCTCGAGACCAAGAGCATCACCTTCCCGAAGGACTGACCGGATACCCACGCCACGGCGGTTCGACCGGTCGCGGATCACCATCGCCCCGGCCGGCGCGCCGACGCCATCGGCCGGGTCGACGGGGCAGTGCGGTGCGGGTTGCGGTGACACCCCGCTCGATCCGGCGGACATCGGTCTCTGATGTGCCGTCCGAGGTCACCACATCCGAGGACGTCCGGCACTGCTGCGGCCCGCACGCGAGTGCGACGGTGGGTAGCGGGGGATCCGGCCGACGAACGGATGACACCATGGACCGCGGACTTCCCGACGACTACTCGATCGAAACCGCCCTGGCGCTGGCCTGCCGGGCGCCGTCGGTGCACAATGTCCAGCCCTGGCGCTGGCGGATCTGCGACCGCAGTGTGCACCTCTACCTCGATCCGTCGCGTGCGCTGCCCTCGACGGACCCCGACATGCGCGATCTCGTGCTCAGCTGCGGCGCCGTGCTGCACCACTTCGCCGTGGCGTGCACGTCGCTGGGATTCGCGGCGGTCGTGCACCGGCTGCCGAACCCGGACGAACCCGATCACCTCGCGGCCATCACGCTGGTGCCCCATCGGGCGACCGATCAGGAGATCGCGCTCGGCAAGGCCATCGCGAAGCGGCGGACCGACCGCCGCCATTTCTCGTCCTGGCCGATCCCGCCGGGCCACCTGAGCCTGTTCGCCGAACGAGCCGCCACGCTGGGCGCGGTGGTGCGCGTGGTGGAACCGGAGGAGCGGGAACACGTCGCGGCGGCGGCGCGGGAAGCGGCCCGGCTGCACGCCGCCGACGAGGC
>NZ_JARWRU010000986.1 GCF_029867845.1 Nocardia farcinica
GGGGGCCCCCCCCCCCTCGCCGAATCGCGTCGCGCGTCTCAGTCGACCGGAATGAGGTGTCCCATCCGCTCGCGTTTGGTCCGCAGATAGCGGATATTGCCGGGAATCGCGCCGGTGAAATGCGGCACCCGGTCGTGCACCCGTATTCCGGCCTGTTCGAGCCCGGCGATCTTGGCCGGATTGTTGGTCATCAATTCCACCGTGTCGCAGCCGAGATCGCGCAGGATCGCCGCCGCCGCACCGTACTCGCGGGCATCGACCGGCTCACCGAGCGCCACATTGGCCTGCACGGTGTCCAGACCCTCGTCCTGGAGCCGGTAGGCCGCCAGCTTCTTGAGCAGGCCGATGCCGCGGCCCTCGTGCCCGCGCAGGTAGACCACGATGCCGCCGCTCTCGGCGATGCGCTCGAGCGCGGAGTCCAGTTGCGGGCCGCACTCGCAGCGGTGCGAGCCGAAAGCCTCGCCGGTCAGGCATTCGGAGTGCACCCGCACCAGCGGGACCGGGCCGCCACCGGCGCGCATGAGGGCGATGTGCTCGTCGCCGGTCTCGGTGTCGCGATAGCCGACGGCGTCGAACCGGCCGTGGCGGGTGTCGATGGTGGTGACCGCGGCCCGCCGCACCCTCGGCCTGATCACGCGTGGCCGCGGATTCCGTTGCCGGTAGCGGACGAGCTCGGCGATGGTGAGCACCGGCAGATCCATCCGCGCTCCCAGCTCCTCGACGGCGGGCAGGCGCAGCATGGTCCCGTCGTCGCCGGTGAGCTCGGCGATCGCACCGACCGGCGGCAGCCCCGCCAGCTCGCACAGTTCCACGGCCGCCTCGGTGTGCCCCGGCCGTTCGACCACACCGCCGTCGACGGCGCGCAACGGGAGCACGTGGCCGGGACGGATGAGGTCGTCGGCGCGGCTGCGCGGATCGGCCAGCACGCGCAGGGTGCGGGTGCGGTCGGCGGCGCTGATGCCGGTGCTCACGCCGGTGGCGGCGTCCACGGTGACGGTGTAGGCGGTGCGCTTGGGATCGCGGTTGTCGCCGACCATCTGCGGCAGCGCCAGCGCCTCGGTGCGTTCGGCGGGCATCGGGGCGCATACGAGCCCGGAGGTGTTGCGGATCATCCACGCCGTCCACTCCGGGGTGGCGGTCGCCGCGGCGAGCACGACGTCGCCCTCGTTCTCCCGGCTCTCGTCGTCGACCACCAGCACGGGCAGGCCGTCGGCGAGTGCGGCGGCCGCGCGGCCGACGGCGTCGTAGGGTTGCGGGCTAGCCATCGCCACGCTCCAATCGGCAGAAGGCGCTGCGGTGGAACACGATCGGCGCCACGTCGCCGGGGTGCTCGAGCCAGTCCACCGAGAGCAGCGCGATGGTGTGATCCCCGGCGGGCAGTTCCTCGACGATCCTGGACTCGATCCACAGCGCGGCGCCGTCCACCAGCAGCGCGCCGCTGTCGCGGCGGACGGTGGACACGCCGGCGAAGCGGTCGCCGCTGCGGGAGGCCAGGGTGCGCGCGGCCGCCGAGTGGGCCTCGGCGAGCACGCTCACCCCGAGCGTCCCGGCCTCGCGCAGCCGCGGCCAGGTGCTCGAGCTGTTCTGGATGCACACGGCCACCAGGGCCGGGTCGAGGGAGACCGAGACGAACGAGCTGGCCGCCATGCCGATCCGCTCACCGGCCGGGTCGGCGCACAGGGCCACCACCCCGCTGGGGAACTGGGCCATGGCGGTGCGCAGGGCGCGCTGGTCGATCTGAGCGGTGGTCACGACTGCACTCCCGCCTTCGCCGAGACCGCGGCCCGTAGCACCGGTCCCCATCGGTCGACATAGTCGGCGATGCGGCCGTCGCTGGCGTAGCTGCTGTCGAGCAGGTACAGCCCCGGCGCGGGGCAGGCCGCGCCCAGTTCCACCAGCAGCGGCTTGAGCATCAGGTCCGGCGCCATGGCGTGGAACGGCGCCGCGCCGAGCATGAGTGGCACCGCCACCACATCGCGCAGACCCTCGCCGGTGGCGAACTGGTCGAGGAACAGTTTGAGCAGGCCCGAGTAGGTGGCCTTGAAGGTCGGGCTGGCCACAACGATCAGGTCGGAGCCCGCGACGGCCTCCACCGCCGCGGCGACCGCCGCGTCTCCCCAGCCGAGCAGGCCGGAGCCGAGGGTGACCACATCGACAACGGTCTCGGGCCCGCTGCCGGTGAGCGCCTCGACCACCAATTCGGCCGCCTGGAGCGTCCGGGAATTCGGTTTCGGATTGCCTGCGACCACGGCGACTTTCATGGTTCCGCCTCTCCGTTGCGTGACGTGGATACCGGTCCAGGTAAACGGTGCGCAATGTCGGATGTGCAACCTCGGTATGTCCGTTGCATTGCGCGGTTTCACATACGGTGGCCGTGGGCGGTGACGTGGGTTTTGTCGATTCCTCGGACGAATTAGCGCCGGAAAACGCCGAGCCCGATCGGGGGTGATCGGGGCGGCGGGACGGGCCCAACGGCCTCGGCGACGCGGGCGGAAGTCCCTGGCGGCGCGGCGCACGGGTGGCAGGATCGGTGGATGAGCGAACTCGGCCCCCTCGACGCGGGGTTCCTGGAACTGGAGGACACCGACCGGCACGTCAGCGCCCGCATCGGCGCGGTGGCGATCCTCGCCGGCGCGCCCGGTGACCGGGTGGATTTCCAGCGTGCGCTCGCCCGGCGGATCGACGCGCTGCCTCGGCTGCGGCACCGGATCGAACGCAGCCCCTGGGACGTCACCGCACCGGTCTGGGTGCCCGACGAGACCTTCGACCTCGGCCACCACCTCACCTGGGCGGCGCTGCCCCGGCCCCGGGACGAGGCCGCGCTGTGGGAGTACGCCGCCAACACCATGGGCCGCAGGCTCGACCGCGACCACCCGCTCTGGCATCTGACCGTCGTGGAGGAGCTGGCGGACGAGCGCTGGGCGGTGATCCTCTCGGCCCACCACAGCATGGTCGACGGCGTCTCCGGCATCTCGCTGCTGCAGAAGATCTGTGACCCGCCGGCGGAGGAGACACCCTCGGCGCACACCACATCCGGTGACCCGGCTGGTGGCTCGGCGGAGCAGGGACCCGACTGGCAGCGGCTGCTGCGCGCCGGGTTCGAACTGCCGTTGCGCGCCCCCGGACTGGTGGCGCGGGTGCCGCGCACCGTGGTACGCACCGCGCGCGGGGTGGCGCCGCTGGTGCGTGACCTGCTCGATCCGCGGCAAGGTTCCTCGCTCAACGGCCCGATCGGCCGTCAACGCCGCTACGCGGTGGCCAGGGTGCCGCTCGACGAGATCGACCGGGTGCGCAAGGCGCTGGGCGGCACGGTCAACGATGTCGCGCTGACAGCGGTCACCGCGGCGCTGCGCGCGGTCCTGCTCGGACGCGGCGAGCAGCCGGGGCCGGAGTCGGCGCGGGTGCTCACCCCGGTGTCGACCCGGTCGTCGCGGGCCTCGGGACGGATGGACAACCGGGTCTCGCTCATGCTGCCCGCGCTCCCGGTGCATCTGGACGATCCGGTGGCGCAGTTGCGGGCGGTGCGTGAGCAGATGGACCACCTCAAGGGCAGCGGGGAGTCCGGGGCGGGCAAGTCGCTGGTCGACCTCGCCGGGCTGGTCCCGTTCGCGCCGGTGGCCTGGGCGGTGCGAACGGCGCTGCGCTTCCCGCAGCAGGGGGTGGTGGCGGTGGCCACGAACGTGCCGGGACCGACGAGGCCGCTGCGCCTGTTCGGCGCGGACGTACGCGAGGTGTTCCCCATCGTGCCGATCGCGCTGCGGCTGCGCCTCGGCATCGCCATGCTCAGCTACGCCGGGACGATGCACTTCGGCATCACCGGCGACTACGACGGCGCACCGGACATCGACGTGGTGGCACGGACCGTCCCGGACGCCGTGCACCGGTTGCTCGACGCGACAGGGCGTTAGGCGCGGACCGTCGGGCGGTCGGTCACCGCCCCACGGTTCACGGCACCAGGACCGCCGCCCCGTCGAACCGGCCGTGCGACAGATCGCTCAGCGCCCGGTCGGCGGTGTCGAGTCCGTAGCGGTGGGTGCGCACGTTCAGGTGGTGGCGCTGGGCCACGGCGAGGAATTCGCGGGCCTGGGCGCGGGTGTTGGAGGTGACGCTGCGCAGTTGCCGTTCCCGGAACAGGTGGCGCTGGTAGTTCAGCGGCGGGGTGTCGGTGAGATGGATCCCCGCCAGGGCCAGGGTGCCGCCGGCGTCGAGCGCTTCCAGGGCCACCGGAACGAGTTCCCCGGCCGGAGCGAACAGGATGGCGGAGTCCAACGGCTCGGGCGGCGGGTCGGCGGGGCCCTGGGCGGAGGCCGCGCCGAGTTCCAGCGCCAGCGCGCGGGCGGCTTCGCCTCGGGTCATCACGTGCACGCGAGCGCCCTGGGCGAGGGCGACCTGGGCGGTGAGGTGGGCGCTGCCGCCGAAGCCGTAGAGGCCGAGTACGCCGCCCTCGGGCACCTCGGCGCGCAGCAGCGCGTGGTAGCCGATGATGCCGGCGCACAGCAGCGGCGCGAGTTCCTCCTCGCCGTAACCGGTGGGCAGGGGCAGCGCGTAATAGGCCGGGACCGTGGTGTATTCGGCATAGCCGCCGTCGGCGTCCCAGCCGGTGTAGCGCGAGTCGGGGCACAGGTTCTCCGCGCCGCGCATGCAGTAGCGGCACAGGCCGCAGGTGTGCCGCAGCCAGGGGATGCCGACCCGGTCGCCGGGGCCGAAGTCGCCCGCGCCGGTCACGACCTCGGCGACCACCTCGTGACCGGGCACCACCCGATGGCGGTGCACCGGCAGGTCGCCTTCCACCACGTGCAGGTCGGTGCGGCAGACTCCGCACGCCAGCACCCGGACCAGCAGTTCGCCCTCCCCGGGTTCGGGGACCGGTTCGGTGACCGGCCGCAGGGCGGCGCCGTCGACCGGGCCGGGGGTGGTCACGCGCCAGGCGCGCATGCTCTGCTGCACCGCCATCTGTGGCTCCTCGTCGCGGGTGGGGCCTGTCGGGTCGTGCGTCCCCATCGATTGTGCGCCCGGCGTCGGGCCGGGTGGGTCAGGCCCGGCCGTAGCGGTGTTCGTAGGCGAGGCGGTCCTCGTCGCGGCGCTGCTGTTCGTGCAGGTGCGCCAGCCGCGGGTCGAGCCCGTGCTTGACGAGGCGGTGGCGTCGGTAGACGTAGAGCAGCGCGACGGTGAAATAGACGTGCGGCAGGTACAGCAGCGCCATCATCGACAGAGCCATCCACAGCGGTCCCGGCAGCAGCAGGAACAGGCACAGCGGCGGGATGACCGGCAGCAGGAAGCGCATCAGGTAGCGGCGGGTCGCGCCGGGGCCGGTGAGATCCTCGCGCACCCAGTCCCGCATCTCGGGTGGCAGCGTCGCGCCGCAGACGTAGCGGACCCGCTGGAGCGGGGTGGGTGTGGTGCGCGCGCTCATCGGCTGCTCCCTTCGCGTCTGCCCGGTTGCGGTCTCGTCGGCGCCGGTCGCGCCGGTTCGCCGCGGGCCCGGTGGCAGATCGTTCGGCTGGCGGGTCGTGCGATAATGAATCGTACGCTAATAGTTAATGCACGATCTAACCTGGCGGCCACCCCCACTCGGCGATCGGCCCCGGGGGTGCGCAGAATCGGATGATCGTTCGGCACGGTGCGAGGAGGTGCGTGTGGACAGCGCGATCGAGGATCCGCTGCGGCTGGAACGCCAGGTGTGCTTCGCGCTGGCGGTGGCCAACCGCGCGGTGCTGTCGATCTATCGGCCACTGCTCGAGCCGATGAAGCTGACCCACCCGCAGTACCTGGTGATGCTCACGCTCTGGGGGGACGCGCCGCTGTCGGTGAAGGAGGTCGGCGAACTGCTGCAACTGGACTCGCCGACGCTCTCGCCACTGCTCAAGCGGCTCGAGGCGCTGGACTACATCACCCGCACCCGCGACCCCCGCGACGAACGCGCACTGGTCATCGACCTCACCCCGGCCGGGCGGGCGCTGCGCGCGCAGGCCGAGAAGATCCCGGCGGCGGTGGTCGAGAAGCTGGGGGTCGAGCTGTCCGAACTGGAGGAAT
>NZ_JARWRU010000987.1 GCF_029867845.1 Nocardia farcinica
GGAGCCGGGAGCGGCGGTGGCCAGCACCCGGTCACCGAGCAGCGGCCCGGTCTCGTCGCCGCGCAGCATCCGCCAGCCATCCGGGCCGGGCACCCCGATCGCGCAGCGGTCGGCGTCGGGGTCGAGCGCGATCGCCAGGTCGGCCTCGACCCGGCGGGCGGTGGCCAGCAGCAGGTCGGTGGCGCCCGGTTCCTCGGGGTTGGGGAAGGCCACGGTCGGGAAGTCCGGGTCGGGCTCGAACTGCTCGGCCACCACGTGCACATCGGTGAATCCGGCGGCCGCGAGGGCTTGCAGCGCCGTCTCGCCGCCGACGCCGTGCATCGGTGTCAGCGCGATGCGGACCGGCGCGCGCGGGCCGTCGCCGCCGATGCGCGCGGGCAGTTCGGCCACCCGCGCCAGGTAGCCGCGCAGCAGCGCGTCGTCGGCCGGGACGACGGGCGCGCGCTCGAACGGGGGCAGCGCGGCCGAGATGCGCGCCTCGATCTCGGTGTCGGCCGGGGCGACCAGCTGGGAGCCGCCCTCCAGGTAGAGCTTGTAACCGTTGTCGCCCGCGGGATTGTGTGAGGCGGTGATCTGCACGCCCGCCACCGCGCCGAGCGCGCGCACCGCGTAGGCGAGCACCGGGGTCGGCAGCGGCCGGGGCAGCAGCGTGACCGGGAAGCCCGCGGCCTGGAAGATCTCGGCGGTGACGGTGGCGAACTCCGCCGAGCCGTGCCTGGCGTCGCGGCCGACGACCACCCGCCCGCCGCCGAGGCAACGCTCGCGCAGCCAGGCGCTCACCCCGGCGGTGGCGCGGGCGACCGTCTCGGCGTTCATCCCGTCCTGGCCCGCCCGCAGCGGCCCGCGCAGGCCCGCCGTGCCGAAGCGCAGCATCAGAGGCGTTCCAGCACGCCGCGCAGCAGTTTGCCCAGTCGCGGCGCGGCGGCCGCGCCCTCGGCCAGCACCTCCGCGTGCGAGAGGTGTTCGCCGGTGACGCCTGCGGCCGCGTTGGTGACCAGCGACAGCCCGAGCAGGCGCACACCCAGCGAGCGGCAGGCGATCGCCTCCAGCACGGTGGACATGCCGACCAGGTCGGCCCCGATGGTGGCGAGCATGCGGATCTCGGCGGGTGTCTCGTACTGCGGCCCGGTCAGCCCGGCGTAGACGCCCTCGCTCAGGCCGGGGTCGATCTCGCGGGCCAGCGCGCGCAGCCGCGGGTCCCAGGCGTCGACCAGATCGACGAAGGCCGCGCCGGTCAGCGGGGACCGGCCGGTCAGGTTGATGTGGTCGGCGATCAGCACCGGCTCGCCCACCCGCAGGCCGGGGCGGATGCCGCCTGCGGCGTTGGTCAGGATCACGATCTCCGCGCCCGCCGCCACCGCCGCGGTCACCGGGTGCACCACCTCGGCGGGGGAGTAGCCCTCGTAGAGGTGCTGGCGGCCCATGAGCACCAGCACCTGGTTGCCGCCGACGGGGACCGAGTGCAGCACCGGCACGTGCCCCTGCGCGGTCGGCGTCCCGAAGCCGGGCAGGTCGGGCATCGGCACCGAGGAGGTCGGGGCGCCCAGTTCGGCGGCGGCGGCCTGCCACCCCGATCCGAGCACCACCGCCACGCGATGGCGCGGCACTCCGGTCCGTTCGGCGATCGCTTCGGCGGCCTGTTCGGCAAGCATGCGGACCAGTATCGCCACTGCCGCCGACGGCTGTCGCGCCGGGGCGCACGACCCGCCTGCCGGGTGCGTAGCGCGCCGCGCCAGGCGGGCAGTGCCAGACTGTGTGCCATGCCACTGCCGCGTCCCGTCCCGCCGTCCCCCGACGAGGACCAGCGCGCCCCCGGCCACAGCACCGACGCACAGGTCCGCGCCGACGCCGCGGTGCGGGCCGCGGCCCCGCGCCTGATCGACCTCTCGCACGCCGTGCACGCCGAGCCGGAACTGGCCTTCGCCGAGTTCCGCAGCGTCGAGAAGGTGCTCGAACCGCTGCTCGAGCGCGGCTTCACCGTCCGGCGCGAGGTGGCGGGTCTGCCGACCGCGTTCCGCGCGGAATACGGCAGCGGCGCGCTGACCGTCGGCCTGTGCGCGGAGTACGACGCGCTGCCGGAGATCGGGCACGCCTGCGGGCACAACATCATCGCGGCGGCTTCGGTGGGCGCGGCGCTGGCGCTGGCCGAGGTGGCCGACGAACTCGATCTGACCGTGGTGGTGCTCGGCACGCCCGCCGAGGAGAGCGGCGGCGGCAAGGTGCTCATGCTGGAGGCGGGCGCCTTCGACGACATCGCGATGGCGATGATGGTCCACCCCGGCCCGTTGGAGATCGCAGGCGCGCACTCGCTGGCGCTGGCCGACATCGCGGTGCGCTTCCACGGCAGGGAGGCGCACGCCAGCGCCGCCCCCGAGCAGGGCCGCAACGCCGCCGATGCGATCACGATCGCGCAGGTGGCGCTGGGTCTGCTGCGTCAGCACCTGAAGCCCGGCCAGCAACTGCACGGTATAATCAGCGACGGTGGCGTCGCCCCGAACATCGTGCCCGGCCATGCGGAATTGTTGTACTACCTGCGCGCAGCCGATTCCGCGTCGCTCGACGATCTGATGAGACGAGCCTCGGCCTGCTTCGAGGCGGGCGCCCTCGCGACCGGTTGCACGCACGAGATCCGGACGGTGGCGCCCACCTACACCGAGCTCACGCCCGACCCTGATCTGCTGGCGGTCTACCGGGAACAGATCGCCGACCTGGGGCGGGTGCCCATCGCCGTGGATCTGGAGGCACGGCGTCCGCTCGGCAGCACCGACATGGGCAATGTCACCAACGTCATCCCGGGCATCCACCCGGTCATCGGCATCGACACCGATGGGGCGGTGACACATCAGCCGGGGTTCGCCACGGCCAGCGTCAACGCCTCGGCCGACCGCGCGGTGACCGACGGCGCGCTCGTGCTCGCGCGTACCGCGATCGCCGTCGCCCGCGATGTAGACCACAGAGAGAGCGTGTTGCAACGTCTGGCCCGACGACAGGAGGAACTTCGGTGAACAATCTCGGCCGGCCCCTCGATCACGTGCACAGCCCCGCCGCGGGCGCGTGTGTGACCGCGGAAGGGCCGGCGACGAACACCGCGACGGACACCGCGACAGAGACCACGGCCTGTACCACCGCCGAGCCCGCGCCGGGTGAGGACCCGATGCGGGCGACGGGCGCGCACCCGGTGATCGAGCAGTGGCTCGCCGCCCACGGCGCGGACCTGATCCGGTGGCGCAGGCACATCCACGCCAACCCGGAACTGTCCCGCACCGAGTTCGCCACCACCGAGTTCATCGAGGAACGGCTCGCCGAGGCGGGCCTCGACCCGCGTCGCATCCCCGGTGGCACCGGCCTGATCTGCGATCTCGGCCCGGCGGACGGCCCGCGCGTCGGCCTGCGCGCCGACATCGACGCCCTGCCGCTGCAGGAGTTCACCGGCCTGCCGTTCTCCTCGACCGTGCCCGGCGTCTCGCACGCCTGCGGGCACGACGCGCACACCACCATCCTGCTCGGCACCGCGCTGGCCCTGGCCAAGGTGCCCGAGCTGCCGATCGGTGTCCGCCTGATCTTCCAGCCCGCCGAGGAGGTCATGCCCGGCGGCGCGCTCGACATGGTGGCCGCCGGCGCGACGGCGGGCCTCGACCGCATCTTCGCTGTGCACTGCGATCCGCGTCTGGAGGTGGGGCGGGTCGGCATGCGGGTCGGCGCCATCACCTCGGCCGCCGACACCGTCGAGCTGGTGCTCGACTCGCCCGGCGGGCACACCTCGCGTCCGCATCTGACCAGCGACCTGGTCTACGCCATCGGCACGGTCATCACCGGCCTGCCCGGCCTGCTCAGCCGCCGCATCGACCCGAGGACCAGCACGGTCATGGTGTGGGGCGCGGTGTCAGCGGGCAAGGCGCCCAACGCCATCCCGCAGACCGGCATGCTCACCGGCACGGTGCGCACCGGCGACCACGCCACCTGGTCGCTGCTCGAGCCGATGGTGCACGAGATCGTCGACGGCCTGCTCGCGCCGACCGGCGTGCGCTATCAGCTCAACTACCGCAGGGGCGTGCCGCCGGTGGTCAACGACGAGCACTCGGTCCGCTGGTTCGAGCACGCCATCCGCGCGCTCGGCACGGACGCCCTGGCCGACACCGCGCAGTCCGGCGGTGGCGAGGACTTCTCCTGGTACCTGGAGGAGGTGCCGGGGGCGATGGCCAGGCTCGGCGTGTGGTCCGGCGAGGGCGAGCAGCTGGACCTGCACCAGCCGACCTTCGACATCGACGAGCGGGCGCTTGCCGTCGGTGTCCGGCTGTTCACCAACCTGGTGCTCGACCCGCAGCACTGATCCCGCGCCAGCCGCGATACGACACGAGCCTCCTGCCCCACGCGGGGCCGGAGGCTCGTTCGTGTCGGGGCAGGTCAGCCCGAGTAGTTGCCCGGCCCCACATTGCGGCTGTTCCTGGTGCGCAGCGCGTGCACGTAGTCCGCGGGCGCGCCCGCCTTCTCCGCGGCGTCGGCCATCACGCCCAGGTAGCGCGCCGACGGTAGCCCGCCCTCGTAGGCGTCGAGGACGTAGAGCCAGGCCAGGCGTGGTTCGGTGCCGCTGCCCGGATTGGGCGTGACCCGAAGGCGGATCTTCTTGTGGATGCCGAAGTCCGAGCCCTCCCAGCGGTCGAGCGCCTTCTCGTCCTCCGGCGAGACGTCGTAGAGCACGACGAACACGCGCGAGTTCGGGTCCTCCACGACCGTCGCCAGCGGGCCCTCCCAGCCGATGTCGTCACCGGCGAAGGTCAGCCGCCAGCCCTCCAACCAGCCGGTCCCGGACATGGGGGAGTGCGGACAGCGCTCGAGCATCTGCGACGAGTCCATGTTCGACCCGTAAGCGGCGTAAATCGGCACGTTGCAAAGGTTAGCCTGCCCGGGTAACAGTTCGCCGCGCATCCTCTGTCCAGGTGTGTGGTGAGCCCGACATCGGCTCGGCGATTAACGTGAAGCCCACACCGGAGATCCCGGTCGACGAGCCGAAAGGGAAGTACCCATGACCCGAATCGCGATCATCGGCGGCGGACCGGCCGGCTACGAAGCCGCGCTGGTGGCGGCGCAGCACGGCGCCCAGGTGACCCTGATCGATCGGGACGGCATCGGCGGGGCGTGTGTGCTGTGGGATTGTGTGCCCTCCAAGACCTTCATCGCCTCCACGGGCATGCGCACCGACCTGCGCCGTGCGCGCGGGCTCGGCATCACCCTCGACCCCGACCAGGCCGCTGTGCAGTTGCCGGAGGTGCACGCGCGCGTCAAGGCGCTGGCGCTGGCGCAGTCCTCCGACATCCGCTCCAAACTCCAGTCCGCCGGTGTGACCCTGGTCTCCGGCCGGGCGCGGTTCACCGATCCCGCGCCGGGGCGGTCCCCGCACAGCCTGGTGGTGGAGACCGCCGACGGCCGCGAGCGCTCGATCGAGGCCGAGGTGGTGCTGATCGCCACCGGCGCGAGCCCGCGGGTGCTGCCCGGCGCGGAGCCCGACGGCGAGCGCATCCTCACCTGGCGTCAGCTCTACGACCTGCGCGAGCTGCCGCAGACGCTGGTGGTGGTCGGTTCCGGCGTGACCGGCGCCGAGTTCGTCTCCGCCTACACCGAGATGGGCGTGCAGGTGAAGCTGGTCTCCAGCCGTGACCGGGTGCTGCCGGGCGAGGACGCCGACGCCGCCCTCGTGCTGGAGGAGGCGCTGGCCGAGCGCGGCGTCGAGCTGGTCAAACACGCCCGCGCCGACGCGGTGAAGCGCACCGCCGACGGCGTGGTGGTCGAGCTCGCCGACGGCCGCACGGTGACCGGAACGCACGCGCTGATGACCGTCGGTTCCACCCCCAACACCGACGATCTCGGGCTGGACAAGATCGGCATCGAGCTCGACCGGGGCGGGTACCTGCGGGTGGACCGGGTTTCGCGCACCTCGGTCTCCGGCGTGTACGCCGCGGGCGACTGCACCGGCCTGCTGCCGCTGGCCTCGGTCGCGGCCATGCAGGGCCGCATCGCGATGTACCACGCGCTCGGCGAGGGGGTCAGCCCGATCCGGCTCAAGACCGTGGCCTCAGCGGTGTTCACCCGGCCGGAGATCGCCACCGTCGGCGTCTCCCAGACCGCGATCGACAACGGCGAGGTGCCCGCGCGCACGGTCATGCTGCCGCTGAACACCAATCCGCGCGCCAAGATGTCGGGCCTGCGCCGGGGTTTCGTCAAGATCTTCTGCCGCCCGGCCACCGGCGTGGTCATCGGCGGTGTCGTGGTCGCCCCGATCGCCTCGGAGCTGATCCTGCCCATCGCGCTGGCGGTGCAGAACAACCTGACCGTCAACGACCTGGCCCAGACCTTCTCGGTGTACCCCTCGCTCACCGGTTCGGTCACCGAGGCCGCGCGCCTGCTCATGCGCCACGACGATCTGGACTGAAACACCGTCCGCGCGTGGCCGATAACCCGGTCGGTGCGCGGCTTCGTCCGCGTTGCCAGTGATGCCCGTGGTGTGGTTGACTCGCTCGCGAGAGATGCGATCGAGCGGATCGCCCTGGGGTTGTGGTGTATGGGGGGGAGATCCTTTCCGATCCGACGTGAACGGCCCCGACCGAGAACGGCTTTCGGCCGTTCTGGCGATCCGGCGTGTCTCGTCGAGGACAACTGAGTGCGGCCGGATCCGCGGGCGCACCCGGGAAAGGGATTGGCGAAAAGTGAAACATCGTAAGCCGAGTCGGACCCAGCGGGCGATGGCGAGCACCTCGTTGCCGTTGGCCACCGCCGCTGCCGTGGCTACTCTGTTCGCGTCGCCGGCGGGGGCCGTTCCGAACGATCCGACCACGCCTGCCACGCCCGCTCCGGTTCAGCCGGGCACCAACCCGGGCACCGAGGGCACCCAGCCGGGCACCGCGCAGCCCGAGCAGAGCGAGAACGAGTCGGAGAGCACGCCGACGCCCAGCCAGCCCGGTGTCACCACGCCCGAGCAGGAACAGGTCATGCCGGAGCCGAAGAAGGATCCGAAGCTGGCCACCCCGACCCAGCCCGGTGTGACCACCCCGCGCGTGGCGCCGCTGCCGGTCCCCGGCCAGTCGGATCAGCCCGCTGCCGAGGAGGGCGCCGAGAATCCCGAGGGCGTCGAGGATCCCGCGGCCGAGGACGCCGAATCGGGTGACGAGACCGATTCGGCCACCCCGGGCACGCCGCAGCAGCCGAAGCCGCAGCCGCGCGCGAGCACGCCGTCGGACACCCCCTCGGAGAGCGACACCCTGGTGCAGGAGCCACGGTGGTCGGCCCCGCGCCTGGACAGCACGCCCGCGGCCCCGGTCGTCGAGATGACCGGTCCGCATCAGGAGATCGGCGCCAACATCGACGGCGGCACCCTGCTGCCCGGCTACGTCGCCAACACCCACCACTTCAGCAACGAGGCCGGTTACGTCGGCACCATCGGCTACTCCACCCCGACCGGCGCGGGCGAGGCGGGCGCCTCGGTGGAATTCGTCGACGTGAACACCATCAAGGTCACCACCTACACCGGTGGCGAGGGCCTGGCCGACAACAAGGGCGAGTTCGTCATCGACACCACCCAGCTCAACGAGGCCAAGGCCGCGGTGGAGGGCTGGATCGCCGCGCAGCCCGGCGGCGCCGCCGCGCTGGAAGCGGCCGCCCAGGTTAAACTTCCGCCGCTCGTCCCCGCGGGCGACGTCGCGCCGCAGACGGTGAACGTCGCAGGCGTGACCACCCAGTGGGGTGGTTCGTTCCAGTACTGAACGGGATGATTCGACGGGTGGGGCGGTCGGCAACGGCCGCCCCACCCGCGTGTTACCGGGGAGAGGTTTGGTGTGGTTTACGAGGTAGAAGCCAAGGATCGCGG
>NZ_JARWRU010000988.1 GCF_029867845.1 Nocardia farcinica
GTTCAACCACCGCCGCCTCTACCGGTACTGCGGTGACATCCCACCAGCGGAAATGGAGGCCGCCCACTACGCTCAACAACCAGCCCAGCCAACGGCGGGGCTGTCACACCGATAGGTCTCCGGACTCACCGGGGCGATTCAGATCTGTGCGCGAGAGGGGACTTGAACCCCTACGTCCTTCGGACACCAGAACCTAAATCTGGCGCGTCTGCCAATTTCGCCACTCGCGCTTGGTGGTACGACCGTCCAAACTTTACCGGCTGGAGGGCGGCGGCAGAAGTGACTGTGGCGAGTGTCGTACTCGTCGGTAACTCGACCTGGGATTATAACGATTCGATCACGGGCAAGATGAGGGGCACTCATGTTTCTGTGTGGGGCGGTAACGGGTCGGAACTGCGGCTTTGAAACGTGAGGGAGGGTCATGTTTCACCGGGTTCTGGTACGGCCGTCCGAAAATACTCGGGGGTAGGGGTTTCGGTGGGCGGCAAACGTGAGGATTTCCTCATGATTCTGTGGAATCCTCGCCGTCATCAGGCCGAGCGGTCGAGGAATGCCCGCGCACCCGAGCTGAGCGATGAGCCGGTGGCACGTCGCCGAGAGAAGGAAGACGAAGCGTCTTGACGATCAACGAAAGCACCGAGACCGGAGCCGGAGCGAGCGCGAAGGTGGGTAGGGCCGGACAGAGTGCGGCGGGGACGCGGTCGCCGTTGCTGGATCGTTTGCTGAACGGCACTCCTTACGCCCTGGCCTTCGGTGGCCAGGGGGCGCGCTGGCTCAGCGAACTCGAGGAGATCGCCCGCGACAGCGCGCTGGAGCCGGAGCTCACCGCGCTGGTCAACGAAGCGGCCGCACTGCTGGAACCCGTTGCGCGCCAACTGCTCGTGGTGCGCCCGGGCGGGTTCGACCCGGTCGCCTGGATGCTCGAGGACGAGCTCGCCGACCCGGACGCGGACGAGCCGTCGGCGGCCCCGTCGGAGGACGTGCTGCGCTCGGCCGTGGTCTCGATGCCGGGTGTGTTGCTGACCCAGCTGGCGGCGCTGCGCGCGCTGCGTCTGCAGGGCCTGGACCCGGCCGAACACGCGCCGGTCGCGGTGATCGGGCATTCGCAGGGTCTGCTGGCGGCTTCGGCGCTCCAGGGTGCGGGCGCGCGGGATGCGGAGCTGCTGGCGATCGCGCAGCTGATCGGCGCCTCGGCCGGGCTGGTCGCGCGCCGTCGCGGGCTGATGCCGGTGGGCGCGAACTCGCCGATGGTCGCGGTCTCCAATGTCGACCCCGAGCAGCTGCGCGCGGTGGTCGCCGAGGTGTCCGAAGGCGTGGACCCGGCTGCGGCGGCGGTGCTCTCGATCCGCAACGGCCGTCGCCGCGCGGTGCTGTCGGGCACCCCGGCACAGATCGAGCGGGTGCGTCGGCACTGCGCGCAGATCACCGATCAGCAGACCAAGGAGCGGGAGAAGAAGATGCGCGGCGGCGCGGTCTTCTCGCCGGTCTTCGAGGACCTGCTCGTCGACGTCGCCTTCCACCACCCGGCGCTCGCCGACACCGTCGAGCTGGTCGGCGCCTGGGCCACCCAGTGCGGCCTGGACGCGGAGCTGGCCGCGCGGCTGGCGCAGGAGATCCTGGTCGACCCGATCGACTGGGTCGCCGAGGTGGAGCGCACGGTCGCCGCGGGCGCGCAGTGGATTCTCGATCTCGGCCCCGGTGATTTGCTGACCCGCCTGACCGCGGGCTCGCTCAAGGGCAGTGGTGTCGGGATCGTCGCCGCCGCCACCCGCGCCGGCCAGCGCAGCCTGCTGACCCCGGGTGCGGCGCCGGTGCCGGAGAAGCCGTGGAGCGCCTACGCGCCCAAGCCGGTGCGTCTGCCCAACGGCCGCATCGTGGTCGAGACCGCCTTCACCAGGCTCACCGGCCGCTCGCCGATCCTGCTGGCGGGCATGACCCCGACCACCGTGGACGCCAAGATCGTCGCCGCCGCCGCGAACGCAGGCCACTGGGCCGAGCTGGCCGGCGGCGGCCAGGTGACCGAGCAGATCTTCGCCGACCGGGTGGCCGAGCTGAAGACGCTGCTGCACCCGGGCTGTTCGGTGCAGTTCAACTCGCTGTTCCTGGACCCCTACCTGTGGAAGCTGCAGCTGGGCGGCAAGCGCCTGGTGCAGAAGGCCCGCGCGGCAGGCGCGCCCTTCGACGGCGTGATCGTGACGGCGGGCATCCCCGAGCTCGAAGAGGCCGTCGCGCTGATCCAGGAGCTGACCGAGGTCGGCATCCACCACGTGGCGTTCAAGCCGGGCACCGTGGCCCAGATCCGCGCGGTGCTGCGTATCGCCGACGAGGTGCCCGGCTACCCGGTCGTCATGCACATCGAGGGCGGCAAGGCGGGCGGCCACCACTCCTGGGAGGACCTGGACGACCTGCTGCTCGAGACCTACGCCGAGCTGCGCAACCGCGACAACGTGGTGGTCTGCGTCGGCGGCGGCATCGGCACCCCGGAACGGGCACGCGAGTACCTGACCGGTCAGTGGGCGCTCCGGCACGGCTACCCGGTGATGCCGCTGGACGGCGTGCTGGTCGGCACCGCGGCCATGGCGACCCTGGAAGCCACCACCGCGCCCGAGGTCAAGCAGCTGCTGGTCGACACCCCAGGCACCCCCGACTGGGTCGGCGCAGGCACCGCCTCCGGCGGCATGGCCTCCGGCCGCAGCCAGCTCGGCGCCGACATCCACGAGATCGACAACGCCGCCTCGCGCACCGGCCGCCTGCTCGACGAGGTCGCCGGTGACGCCGACGCGGTCGCCGAGCGCCGCGCGGAGATCATCGAGGCGCTCGACCGCACCGCCAAGCCGTACTTCGGCGACGTGGCGACCATGACCTACCTGGAGTGGCTGCGGCGTTACGTGGAGCTGGCCGTCGGCCTGGACCGGCGCAAGGACTTCGACTGCGGCAGCGACATCGGCGACGCCATCGCCGACGCCACCGCCTCGGTGTGGCTGGACCGCAGCTGGCGGGACCGCTTCGCGGAGATGGTGCGCCGCACCGAATCCCGCCTGCACCCGGCCGACCGCGGCGAGATCCCCACCCTGTTCGCCGACGACGAGGCGTTCGAGAACCCGGTGCAGGCGCTGTGCGCGCTGGCCGAGCGCTACCCGTCCGCCGAACAGACCCTGCTGCACCCGGCCGACGTGCCGTTCTTCGTCTCGCTGTGCAAGACCCCGGGCAAGCCGGTCAACTTCGTGCCGGTCGTCGACGCCGACGTGCGCCGCTGGTGGCGCTCGGACTCGCTGTGGCAGGCCCACGACCCGCGCTACTCGGCCGACCAGGTGTGCGTCATCCCCGGCACCGTCGCCGTCGCGGGCATCACCCGGGTGGACGAGCCGGTCGGCGAGCTGCTGGACCGTTTCGAGCAGGACACCGCCTACAGCCTGGTGCGGGACGGCGTGGTGCCCGCCCCGGTCGACGCCCGCCGGGTCGCCGGTGTGACCTCCGGGGTGATCGACGCCGTCATCGCCGCCCCCGACGTGCAGTGGGCGGGCCGCACCACCATCAACCCGATCCACCGTCTCGGCGATCTGGCCGACTGGACCGTGGACGGCAAGGGCGCGGTGCACCCGCGCACCGGCGCCACCCTGGCCGAGACCACCGGCCCGGACGCGGAGAACGCCTACGTCGAGCTGACCGTGCCGCTGCTCGGCCGCGAGGTGGTGCGCATCCGCATCACCGCGCCGGTCTCGATCTACAACGGCGGCGCCCCGGTCGTCACCGAGGCCGACGCCGAGGCCGCCATGTCGGCGCTGCTGGCCGTGGCCGCCGGACGGTCGCTGCCCGAGGTCAAGGGCGGCGTCGCGCACGTCAACCTGGCCTGGACCCCCGACCTGATCGCCGATCACGCCGGTGTCACCGGCTCCGGCCTGCCCGGCACCCTGAGCACTCTCGGCCGCACGGTCCCCGACGTGCTGGTCGGCGCCTGCTGGCCCGCGGTCTTCGCGGTCCTCGGCGCCACCCGCACCGGCGACGCCCGCTCGGTCATCGAGGGCATGCTCGACCTGGTCCACCTGGACCACCAGATCGCGCTGCTGCGCGAACTGCCCGCCCAGACCAGCATTCTCGTGGTCCGCGCCGAGGCGGGCGAGGTGGTCGACACCGACATGGGCCGCGTCGTGGAGGTCCGCGTCGCCGTCGGCGAGATGCGCGACCAGGGCCTGGACGTGGTGCCGCTGGCCGAGCTGACCGAACGTTTCGCCATCCGCGGCCGCAACGGCTCCGGCGAGCTGTCCGATCCGCCGCGCGCCGCGGGCACCGCCGAGCAGGCGTCCGACACCCCGCGCCGCCGCCGTCGTGACGTGACCGTCGTCGCCCCGCGCGCCATGCACGCCTTCGCGGCGGTCTCCGGCGACCACAATCCGATCCACACCAGCGACAACGCCGCCAAGCTGGCCGGTCTCGGCAGCCC
This sequence comes from Nocardia farcinica, assembly GCF_029867845.1. Taxonomy (GTDB): domain Bacteria; phylum Actinomycetota; class Actinomycetes; order Mycobacteriales; family Mycobacteriaceae; genus Nocardia; species Nocardia farcinica_A. The sequence goes on from NZ_JARWRU010000988.1 coordinate 4,442, forward strand.
GATCGTGCACGGCATGTGGCTGTCGGCCGCCGCCCAGCACGCGGTCTCGGCCGTCGACCCGAGCGCCACCGTGCCTGCCCGCACCGTGACCGCGTGGACCACCCGCTTCCTCGGCATGGTCCGCCCCGGCGCGCAGATCGACGTGCGCGTGGAGCGCGTGGCCGTGGACAGCGGCAGCGAGATCGTCGAGGTCTCCTGCCGCACCGGCGGCGAGCTGGTCATGACCGCCACCGGCCGTCTGCGCGCGCCCAAGACCGTCTACGCCTTCCCCGGCCAGGGCATCCAGCGCAAGGGCATGGGCCTGGACGCGCGGACCCGCTCCAAGGCCGCCAAGGAGATCTGGGACCGCGCCGACAAGCACACCCGCGAGGCGCTCGGCTTCTCCATCCTGGCCGTGGTGCGCGACAACCCGACCTACCTCAAGGCGCGCGGCGTCGAGCACCGGCACCCCGACGGCGTGCTGCACCTGACCCAGTTCACCCAGGTCGCCATGGCCACCCTCGGCGTCGCGCAGGTCGCGGAGCTGCGGGAGGCGGGCGCGTTCGTCGAGGGCGCGATGCTGGCCGGTCACTCGGTCGGCGAGTACAACGCGCTGGCCGCGGTCGCCGGTGTGCTGCCGCTGGAGGCCGTGCTCGAGGTGGTGTTCCAGCGTGGCTCGGCGATGCACGCGCTGGTGCCCCGGGACGACCAGGGCCGCAGCGACTACCGGATGGCCGCCATCCGGCCCTCGCAGATCGGCCTGCCCGACGACGAGGTCGTCGGCTTCGTGTCCGGCATCGCCGGGCAGACCGGCGAATTCCTCGAGGTCGTGAACCTGAACCTGCGCGGCTCGCAGTACGCCATCGCGGGCACGGTCGCCGGCCTGGCGGCCCTGGAGGCCGAGATCGACCGCCGCCGCGCCGAATTCGGTGGCAAGCGGGCCTTCGTGCTGGTCCCCGGCATCGATGTGCCGTTCCACTCGACCGTGCTGCGCAAGGGCGTGCCGGAGTTCCGCGCCAAGCTCGAGCAGCTGCTGCCGCAGGACCTGCACCCGGAGGTGCTGGTCGGCCGCTACATCCCGAACCTGGTGCCCAAGCCGTTCTCGCTCGAGCGTGAATTCGTCGCCGAGATCGCCGATCTGGTGCCCTCGGAGCCGCTGGCCGCGGTGCTCGCCGATTTCGAGTCCTGGGCCGCGCGCCCGGTGGAGCTGTGCCGCGTGGTGCTGATCGAGCTGCTGGCCTGGCAGTTCGCCAGCCCGGTGCGCTGGATCGAGACCCAGGACCTGCTTTTCACCGACACCGCGCACGGCGGCCTCGGCGTGGAGCGGTTCGTGGAGATCGGTCTCGGCGCCACCCCGACCGTGGCGAACCTGGCAGCCCAGACCCTCAAGCTGCCGAGCTTCGCCTCGGCCGCCGTCGAGGTGCTCAACATCGAGCGTGAGGCGGGCGTCGTCTACTCGACCGACACCGATCCCGCGCCGGTGGACGAGCCCGAGGAGACTCCGGCGAGCTCTGCCGCGC
>NZ_JARWRU010000989.1 GCF_029867845.1 Nocardia farcinica
ACGGGGCGAGTTTCCCGGCGAGTTGTCCACAGCCCCCGAGTTGTCCACAATCGGCGCTCGGCCACTGTTGATAGCCGGTCGCTTCCGCGACGCTTGCGGCATGCGAATCCCGATCGCCTCGCCGAGCCGCCACCCGCACGCCTCATCGCCCTCCGCGGTTCGAGTGTCGGGTGGATTTCCGGCTGCGCACGAAAGCCGTCCCATGCGATGTCGTCCGCTCCGATGCCGTCCCATCCGATGTCGCCGCGGGCGAATGCGTGCGGGGGGCAGCGTCTTCCGTTACCGCGTCCAGCGGCGTCGCATCCGTTGCCGGTGTGCGGCCTCGGCCGTGGCGACTCTCGCGCCCGGTACCCGTGCCCCTCCCTGTCCCCAACCGTCTCCTCCGCTCCCTCGGTGTGCGCCGCTCATTCCGGCGTGGAGATTCGACGCCTCCCGGAATCCGGGCGCATGCCGCCGTCGACGTCCCGACTCACCCACGCGCGTCACAAGGAAGGAAGGTCCGTGCAGATCAGCAACTCGGCGAGCCGCGCATCCGCGAGGCTCGGCCTCCGAATCATGGTCCGCCGCAGCCACGCCGGCGACTCCCGCCCCGTCCGCCCGCACCCCACCCAAAGCGACCGTCCGCTCGACGAGGACCACAGCGCGGAACCGCCCGGTCGCACCCGCGAGCCCGCCCCACAGGTAGGTCCCGCCCCGCTCGTCGAGTCCGTCGAGACCGAGCCCGCCCCGCAGGCGCGTCAGGCCCCGCTCGTCGCGCGCGCCGAGACCGAGCCCGGTCGCGGACATCCGGGTGCCCCTGGGGAGTCCGGCCGCGCGAGCGTTCCCCCGGTGACGCGCAACCTGCGGGTGGTGGGCGCGAGCGCCTCATCCGAGAGCCCGCACGGGCAGACCACCCCCGCCGCCGAATTCCGACCGTCCATGGCGATCCCGCTCTTCTGGCGTCCCCCACGAATTCCCGCGCCCGCCGCCTCCGCCGGGGACATGACTCCCATCCCAGTCGAAAACGCTCCACTCTCTCCGCAGCCGCAGCCGCAGCCGCAGCCGCAGCCGCAGCCGCAGCCGCAGCCGCAGCCGCAGCCGCAGCCCTTCTCCCAGCCCCGTTCCGACGCGCGAGGCGACCATCCCGTCCCGCCGAGGAGGCCGCCGGTCGGTCCGCTCCAGCCGCTTCCCATGGCTGCGCCCGAACCCCCGCCCCCGATCCCGGAAACCGCCCACGCCCTCTGCGCGGCCTACCACTGCAAGTCCGTCTGTCCTCCCCGAATCGGTGCACACTCGCCCACGGTCGCCGCCGGCTCGCCCCCATTCCGCGATTGCGCCGCCACCCCCGGCTGCCCGGCCGCGGACGCCCCTTCGACGTCGTCCGCGCCGTGCGAGGCGCGGCTCCCAGGGGCGAGTCCGTCGAACCCCACGGGAGTGGCAGCAGCGGCGAAGGCCGCAATGCCGCAGCAGGTGCCGCAGCAGGTGCCGCAGCAGGTGCGAGGACGGCGCCCTGTGTGGCGCAGGCTCCGGCTGTTGCGCCTCGTGGCCCGCCGGCGGTTGTCCCGCACGAGGACGGCGATGCCGGCCGACTGCCTCGCTGTCGTGACGGCGTGGTCCACCGGTCTGCTCGCGGTGCTCGGTGTGCCCCGACGGCCCATGCGCTCTGCCCGCGGTCGAGGCGGAACGGAGTGGCCGAGGAGGGTGGCGGGGAAGCGGATCGCGGGCTGCGGCGCCCGCGCCCGCACGTTCGCGGCCGCGCGGTGGACGAGTGCGCGCCCCCTGCGGCGGAAGGCCTGGTACGTCCTGCGGAGCCTCGCCAGGAAGCTGGCGACCCGGCTGGCCGGGGCGGCCCGCGCCGATGACGGCATGTCGACGGCTGAATACGCCATCGGCACGATCGCGGCGGCCGCGTTCGGGGCGGTGCTCTACGGGGTGGTGACCGGTGACTCCATCGTGGACGCCCTGACCGGGATCATCGACAAAGCGCTGAACACCAGCGTGTGAGCGGGCGGGTGGACGCTCCGGTGGGGCCGGGCGGTCGGATGCGGCGGCGCGGGCGGTTCGCGCGCCGCCTGCGCGCCGACGACGGTGGGGTGACCGTGGAGGCGGCGATCGGCGTCGCGGCGATCGTGGTGGCCGTGGCCCTGTGCCTGGGGGCGGTACTCGCGGCCTCGGCGCAGGTGCGGTGTGTGGACGCGGCACGGGAGGCGGCCCGATTGGCGGCCCGCGGGGATTCCGCGCGGGCCAGGACGGCGGCGGAGCGGGTGGCGCCGCCGGAGGCCGAGATCGCGATACGGCAGGAGGGAGAGTTGATCGTGGCCGAGGTGTCCGCGCGTACACCGTTGTTGCCGGTGCGGCTGCGGGCCGAGGCGGTGGCGGTGCGTGAGCCGGGGGTGGCCGGTGGCCAGGGGCGGTGACCACGGTGGGGCTACGGTGTCGGCCTGCCTCGCGCTGACCGGGCTGATCGCGATCACCTCGATGTTCGTCGGGCTCGGCGCGGTGGTGGTCGCGCGGCATCGGGCACAGGCGGCGGCGGATCTCGGGGCGCTGGCAGGCGCGGGCGCCCTCCAGGGCGGCGCGGAGGACGCGTGCGCCGCCGCAGCGGAGGTGGTGCGGCGGATGACGGCGGTGGTGCGTGCCTGCGAGGTCACCGAATGGCAGGTGTCGCTTGCCGTGGAACGGAAAGTGACCGTCGGTCTGCCGGGTGTGCGAACTGTGCGCGCGGTCGCGCGGGCGGGCCCGGCGGAATAGTACGACTGACCGGTTCGGAATGTTCCACAGTGGGATGAGGTGGTCTGAATGATCGAATAGCGGTGAGCCGATAATTGCGCCGCGGTACCGATTAGGAACGCATTGCGCGAATTCAATTCGAGGCCGCCGAGGGTCATGTATGCATGATCGGCAATGCCGTAGTTAACATGAAAAAATTCCGTTTTATTCGGAGAAGCCCGAGCGGGGCAGGTGCGCCGGAGGCGGTCGCGGGCCAACGTGCGGGGGGTGATCCAGCCCACAGGCAGCTACACGTCCGCCTCCGGGCAGCCGCCGGGCCCGGGGCCGATGTCCGGTCCGCGACCCGCTTCCCGGCTCTGCCCGGCCGGCGTGCCGAGTGCGTCGACCACCGCCCGCAACAGCCGGATCGCCGCGGCCTTGTGGAGGGGACTGTTGCCGTTGCCGCACTTGGGTGACTGGACGCAGGAGGGACAACCGTTAGCGCAGGCACAGGCGGCGATGGCGTCGTGTGTGGCCGCCAGCCAGGGGCGGAGCCGGGCGAAGCCGCGCTCGGCGAAACCCGCGCCGCCGGGCTGGCCGTCGTAGACGAACACCGTGGGCAGGCCGGTGTCGGGATGCTCGGCCGTCGACACCCCGCCGATGTCCCAGCGATCGCAGGTGGCGAACAACGGAAGCAGGCCGATGGCGGCGTGCTCGGCGGCGTGCAGGGCGCCGGGCAGCTCGCGGGGTGAGATGCCGGCGGCTGCGAGGAGCCCGGGCTCGACGGTATAGAGGACGGCCCTGGTGGGCAGGGTGCGCGCGGGCAGGTCGAGTTCGACCATGTCCAGCACCTCGCCGGTGGGCCGGGTGCGCAGATAGCCTGTCACCTGGCCGGTCACGCTGACCTGCGCCAACGCGCTGACAACACCGCCGTGGGCGTGCTCGGCGACGATCTCGTCGACGGCCAGGGTGGTGCGTGAGCGCGCGGTCGTGGTCCAGCCTGGATCGCCCTCGCGGACGAAGGCCACACCGCCGTCGAGGTCGAGTTCCTCCACCACAAAGGTCTCGCCCTGGTGCAGGTGGACCGCGCCCGGGTGCAGGGTGGCGGGTGCGCGCGCGGCGTCTGCGGTGCCGAGCAGGCGGCCGGTGTCGCTGTCGACGATCATCACCGGCGCGCCGATCCCGCCGCGCACGTCGACCTCGTCGTGGGGATGGGTGTGCACGGTGATGTGCCAGCGGCCGGAGCCGGGCCCCTTGCCGGGGCGATGCCGGACCAGGCCCTGCTCCGCCAGGTCGGCGAGCACATCGACGGCCTGGAAGGCCTCCGCCTCGGCGTCGGTGATGGGCAGTTCGGCCGCCGCGCACAGCAGTTGCGGGCCGAGGACGTACGGGTTGGCCGGGTCGGTGATGGTCGCCTCGACCGGCCTGCCGAGCAGGGCGTCCGGGTGGTGCACGAGGTAGGTGTCGAGCGGGTCGTCGGTGGCCACCAGCACCACCAGTGAACCCTGGGTGCGCCGCCCGGCGCGCCCCGCCTGCTGCAGGAACGAGGCCACGGTGCCGGGGAAACCGGCGATGACCACGGCGTCCAGCCCCGCGATGTCCACGCCCAGTTCCAGGGCGTTGGTGGTCGCGGCGCCGAGCAGCGCGCCCTCGGACAGGGCGGCTTCCAGGGCGCGCCGGTCCTCGGCGAGGTAGCCGCCCCGATAGGCCGCCACCCGCTCGACCAGCGCCGGGTCCCGTTCGGCCAGCAGCCTGCGGGTCTCCCGCGAGACCAGTTCGGCGGCGCGGCGCGAGCGCACGAAAGTCAGCGTGCGGGCGCCCTCGGACACCAGCTCGGCCATGATCCTCGCCGCTTCCACGGTGGCCGCGCGGCGGATCGGCGCGCCGTTCTCCCCGCCGGTGCGGCTGACCAGCGGGGGCTCCCAGAGGGCGACGGTCCTGGCGCCGCGCGGTGAACCGTCCTCGGTGACCGCCGCGCACGGGGCCCCGATCAACCGCGACGCCGCGGTGGCCGGGTCGGCGGCGGTCGCCGAGCAGAGCACGAAGACCGGGTCGGCTCCGTAACAGGCGGCGATGCGGCGCAGCCTGCGCAGTACCAGCGCCACATGCGAACCGAAGACGCCCCGGTAGGCGTGGCATTCGTCGACCACGATGTAGCGGAGTCTGCGAAAGACGCGGGCCCAGCGACGGTGCGTGCGAAGCATGCCCACGTGCAGCATGTCGGGGTTGGTGAATATCCAGCGAGCGTTGTCGCGGACCCACTGCCGCACCTCGGCGGGGGTGTCGCCGTCGTAGGCGGCGGGACGGATGTCGCGCAGCGCGCCCTCGTGGGTGAGTTCGGAGACCGCTCGCAGCTGGTCGGCGCCCAGGGCCTTGGTGGGGGACAGATAGATGGCCGTCGCCTTCGGATCCCGGCGCAGGGCGGTGAGCACCGGCAGCTGGTAGCCCAGCGATTTGCCCGAGGCGGTGCCGGTGCTGACGACCACGTGCTTTCCGCTCGCGGCCAGTTCGGCGGTCTCGGTCTGGTGCGACCAGGGTGCGGGCACGCCCGCGGCCGTGAAGGCCGCGACGACCTCCGGGGGCGCCCATCGCGGCCAGCCGGTGGTGGGCGGGGGGGGCGCCCGTTTGTGGGGGGCAAGGGGGAGGGCGGGGTGGGGCGGGGGTATTT
>NZ_JARWRU010000990.1 GCF_029867845.1 Nocardia farcinica
CCGCCCCCCCCCCCCCCCGCCCCCCCCGCCGCGCCGCGGCCGGGTCGGCCGACCGGGACGCACGAGGGCACGGACTCGTCGAAAGTCCGTGCCCTCGTGGAATATTCGGTTGGCGACGCGCCGCCGGAGCGTCAGCTCACGCTCGGGCTCGGCGGCGCGCCGAGCTCACCAGGAGCTCTTGTGCACGCCGGGCAGCTCGCCCTTGTGCGCCATGTCGCGCAGGCACACGCGGCACAGGCCGAACTTGCGGTAGACCGCGTGCGGCCGGCCGCAACGCTGGCAGCGGGTGTAGGCGCGAACCGCGAACTTCGGCTTCCGGTTGGCCTTGTTGACCAGAGCTTTCTTCGCCATGGCTCAGTTCTCCTTGAACGGGAAGCCGAGGTGCTTCAGCAGGGCACGGCCTTCTTCGTTGTTGGTCGCGGTGGTGACCACGGTGATGTCCATACCGCGCGGGCGGTCGATCTTGTCCACGTCGATCTCGTGGAACATCGACTGCTCGCTCAGACCGAACGTGTAGTTGCCGTTGCCGTCGAACTGCTTCGGCGACAGGCCGCGGAAGTCGCGGATACGGGGCAGCGCGATGGAGACCAGGCGATCCAGGAACTCCCACATGCGGTCGCCGCGCAGGGTGACCTTGGCGCCGATCGGCATGCCCTCACGCAGCTTGAACTGCGCGATCGACTTGGTGGCCTTGCGGACCAGCGGCTTCTGGCCGGTGATGAGGGCCAGATCCTCGACAGCGCCGTTGATCAGCTTCGCGTCACGGGCGGCGTCGCCGACACCCATGTTCACGACGACCTTGACCACGCCCGGGATCTGCATCACGTTGGCGTAGTCGAACTCTTTGTTCAGCGCGTCCCTGACCTCTTCGCGGTAGCGGACCTTGAGGCGCGGCTGGGTCTTCTCGGTGGTAGTCATGCTCAGATGTCCTTCCCGTTGCGACGGGAGATGCGGACCCGCTTGCCGTTCTCGTCGGTCCGGTAGCCGATGCGGGTCGGCTTGCCGTCGGAGTCCAGGACCATCACGTTGGACACGTGGATGGGGGCTTCCTGGGTCACGATGCCGCCGGAGGAGGCGCCACGCAGGTTCGCGGAGTTCGCGACGTGCTTCTTGATCCGGTTCACGCCCTCGACGAGGACACGGTTCTCCTTCGGGTAGGCCTGGATGACCTTGCCCTTGGCGCCCTTGTCCTTACCCGAGATGACGAGCACGGTATCGCCCTTGTGCACCTTCATGTCAGAGCACCTCCGGGGCCAGCGAGACGATCTTCATGAACTTCTTGTCGCGCAGCTCGCGGCCCACGGGGCCGAAGATGCGAGTGCCGCGCGGATCGTTGTCCGCCTTGATGAGCACGGCGGCGTTCTCGTCGAACTTGATGTAGGAACCGTCAGGACGGCGGCGCTCCTTGACGGTGCGCACGACGACGGCCTTCACCACGTCACCCCGCTTGACGTTGCCGCCGGGGATGGCGTCCTTCACGGTGGCGACGATGACGTCGCCGATACCGGCATAGCGACGCGACGAACCACCGAGAACGCGGATGCAGAGGATTTCCTTCGCACCCGTGTTGTCGGCGACGCGCAGTCGCGACTCCTGCTGAATCACTTCAGCCTCCTTGACCTGGACGTAAAAGCACGCCGGATTGCCGACCCGACGGGCATGGTCGTGCTGCCACCCGGAGCGCGCGCCTACCAGCGGTTTCTCACCACCACCGGGGGTTCGCGGCCGAGTTCGCGGGCAGAACGCCCGCGGGCAACCGGTCAAGTGTATGGGAACGCGCAGGTCGCGCCCAAATCGGGGTCAGCCGACGGGTGCGACCCGCCAGCCGCCCGCCTCGCCGGTGAGCTCGAGGCGCTGGGTGTGGTGCTGGTCGACGGTGCTGCGATGGGCGACGCTGACCAGAATGGTGTCGGGCGCCTCGGTGCGGACCAGCTTGTACAGCGAGTACTCCAGCCCCTCGTCGACCGCCGAGGTGGCCTCGTCGAGGAAGGCGACCTTCGGCCGGATCAGCAGGATGCGGGCGAAGGCCAGCCGCTGCTGCTCGCCCGGGGACAGGATCTTGGCCCAGTCGGCCTCCTCGTCCAGGCGGTCGACCAGGTGACCGAGGTGCACCTTGGTCAGCACAGCGCGCAGGGTCTCGTCCTCGATCTCGCCCGGCCGGGCCGGGTAGGCGACCGCGGTGCGCAGATCACCGAGCGGCAGGTAGGGGATCTGCGAGAGGAACAGCGTCTCGTTGCCCTCCGGCCTGCGGATCGTGCCCTCGGAGTAGGGCCACATCTGCGCCAGCGCGCGCAGCAGGGTGGTCTTGCCGGTGCCCGAGGGGCCCTTCACCACCAGGGCGTCACCGGGAGTGAGGCGCAGGGTGAGGTCGTCGATGAGCACGGTGCCGTCCGGCTTGCGCACGTCGACGGCGTCGATCTCCACGGCGTCGTCGAGGCCGGCGGCCGCCAGCGCGGGCAGCTCGCGCGATTCGTCGCTGGCCACCAGCAGACCGTCCAGACGGATGAGCGAGGCGCGCAGGGCGGCGAAGGTGTCGTAGGACTCACGGAAGAACGACAGCGAATCGTGGATCTCACCGAAGGCGGTGGCGGTCTGGTTGACCCCGCCGAGGGTGACCTGGCCGGTGAAGAAGCGCGGCGCCTGGATGATCCACGGGAAAACCACCGCGGTCTGGTTGACGCCGAGGTTCCAGCCGTTGAACTTGATGGTGCGGAAGACCACTCGCCAGTACACCGCGATGACCGCGGCGAAGCGGCTGAGCAGGCCGTGCCGCTCCACCTTCTCGCCCTGGTAGAAGGCGACGTTCTCGGCGCTGTCCCGCAGGCGGACCAGAGCGTAGCGGAAGTTGGCCGTGGCCATCTCGTAGAGGAAGTTCAACCGGATCAGCGGGCGGCCGATCCAGAACGCGATGACCGTGGTCAGCAGCACGTAGATGAGGACAAGGAACATCATCGCGCGGGGGATCTCGACACCGAACAGCGTCAGCGGGCCGGACAGATCCCACAGGATCTTGGTGAACGAGACCACCGTGACCACCGAGCTGACCGCGCCGAGGGCCAGCACGCGCGAGTACTGCACGAAGTTGGTGATGTCGGCCTGCACGCGCTGGTCGGGGTTGTCGATGGTGTTGTCGATGAACCGGGCGCGGTAGTAGGCGCGGTCGCGCAGCCAGTCGGTGGTGACGTGCTCGGTGAGCCATTCGCGCCAGCGGATGTCGAAGGCCTCGCCGAGGTAGTAGATCAGCAGCGCTCTGACCACGTGGATGGTCGCCAGCACGGCGAACAGGATCATCGAGTTCCAGAACGCCGTCTCGGCCGCGTCGAGGGTGGCCTGGTCACCGGAGACCAGCGCGCCCGCGCCCTCCTGCAGCGCGGAGAACATGTCGTTGCCCTGATAGGAGAACAGCACGCTCATGCGGACCGCGAAGACGGTCATGAACAGCAGCAGGGCGACGAAGGCGATCGTCCACATGCCGTCGCGGCCGCGGAAGAAGCCACCGGTCAGCCGCCAGAACTGCCTGCCCCAGGCGGTCAGCCACAGCAGCATGGCGACGATGGCGGTGAAGGCGACGGCGGTGATCGTGAAGGCGATGGCGAGCCATTTCACCGTCTCGACGAGCTCGTTGCCCCAGTCCCTTGACGTTTCCAACCGAGTTCCCCATCCCGCGACGAGCACAGAGTCGGCGAAGTCTAACCCGGGTCGTCGGCGCGCGCCGCGCGTGCGTTCCACGGACTCTCCCCGCCCTTCTCCGGGAGGAAAAGGGCAGGCAACCGTCAGCGACCGAGGTAGATAGGTTAGCCTTATCTGAATTGGATCCGGCGCCGCCGGACCCTCCGGGCGGGTTCACCAGTGAAGGAGAGTGCGAACGATGAGGTCTGTCGGCAGAACTCGCGTGTGGGCACGGGCCGCGGTCGCCGCGGTCGCGGGCGCACTCGCGCTCGGCGTGACGGCATGCGGCTCCGCCGGGGACAGCAGCGGCCAGGGCGAAGGCCTCACCATCACCCACGGCCGCGGCGAGACCGTCATCGAAGGCACCCCGAGCAGGATCGTCGCGCTGGGCAACCAGTGGCTCGACACCACGCTGGCGCTGGGCGTCACGCCGGTCGGCTACATCGACAACGTGGCGGTCACCGCGCAGAACGCCACACCGTGGCAGCCCGAGGGCGCGCTGGACTCGGCCACCGAGATCAGCACCACCGGCAACATCGCCGAGCAGGTCGCCGCGCTGGAACCGGATCTCATCCTGGCCGACCCGTTCATCGCCGACCAGAAGACCTACGACGACCTGAGCAAGGTGGCCCCGGTGTTGCCCGGCCTGTCGGACTCGATCATCACCCCCTGGCAGGACCAGGTGACCACCCTGGGCGAGGTGCTCGGCAAGGACGACGAGGCCGAGCGGATCGTCGCGGGCGTGGCCGACGAGATCGCCGCGATCACCGCCGCGAACCCGGACCTGGCGGGCAAGACCTTCGTCAGCACCTGGCTGGCCGGCCCCTCGCAGCTGATGGTGCTCACCGACCCGGACGACGGCTCCTCGAAGTTGTTCGCCGAGCTCGGCATGACCATCCCGCAGAACCTGCAGGACCTGCCCGCCGCCCAGGGCCGCGTCGCACTGTCGCCGGAGCGGCTCGACGAGCTGACCGCCGATCTGCTGCTGGCCGGCTACTCCCCCGGCATGGACGAGCGCTACCGGCAGCTGCCCGGCTACGACGAACTGCCCGCGGTGCGCAAGGGATCGGTGGTGTTCCTCACCACGCAGGAGATCAGCGCGGTGAATCAGCCCACCGCCCTGTCGGTTCCGTACATCCTGGACAAGCTCGGCCCGGCGTTCGCCGCGGCGGCGAAGTAAGAAGCAGAAGAGATCAGTTCCACGCGCGGAGGTCAGTGGTAGTGCCCGCCGTCATCTATTCCGAACAGACCCGATTCACCCTCTGTGACGGCGTCACGCTCACGGCAACGGCCGAGGGCGCCACCCTGCACGCGCCACCGCGCACCGTGGAGCTGACCGAACTGGCCGAACCGCAGGTGCGGGCGCTGAGCACGCTCGCGCGTGGCCCGAGGACGGTCGCGGAGATCGCCGCCGAGGCCGGCGGCGCGGATGTGGCGCCGCTGCTGGATCGGCTGGCCGACGGCGGCTGGCTGGCCGCCACCGTGCGCGACGCCGGGCGCGACCTCTACACCATCCGCCCCTTCGAACGGCCGGTCCCGCGCCCGGAGCACTCGCTGCCGTCGTGGTCGGCGACGTTGTCGAAGTTCGCGGTGCTGCACCGCGACGGCGGGGGTTTCGTGCTCGAACACCCGCGCTCGTGGTGCAGCCTGCGCATCCACGATCCCCGGCTGCTCGCCCTGCTCGACGGGCTCGGTTCGGCGGATTCCGACCTGCCGATCGCGGTGAAGACCCAGTTCGCCGACGACCTGCACTGGGGCGGATTCCTGGTCGCCGACGGCTGGGCCGAGGAGAACGAGCCCGGCGCACGCGACTGGAGCGCCGCGGATCTGTGGTTGCACCGGCTGGCGATGCGCCACGGCCCTGGCCGCGCGGGTGCCGACGATCCCGCCAGGGCCGCCGCCGCGCGCAGGCCCGCCTACCTCGGGGAGACCGTCGCGCTGCCCGCGCCCGCCGACGGGGTGGACGCGGCGGCCGGCGCGCCGCTGACCATCGAGCGGCTCGGCGACATGCTGTACCGGGCGGCGCGCGGTCAGGCAGCGCAGACGGCGTGCGGCGCGCCCGCGACCGGTGACTCCCCCATCGAGGTGTATCCGGTGGTGCGGGAGGTGGCCGGGCTGGCGCCGGGCATGTACCACTACGACTCCGCCGGGCACCGGCTTCGGCCGGTCGCGCCCGCCGACTCGCCCTCGGTGCGGCGGATGCTCGCCTCGTCGGCGGACGCCTACGCCGCGGCGGTCGGCGCCGCGGCGGGAGAACCACAGGCGCTGATCGTGTTCGGCGCGCGTTCCGGGCTGTTGTCGGGCGACGCCGCTCCCGGCGGGTACGCGGCCGTGCTGCGGCAGACCGGTGCGCTCACCCAGATGCTCGCCCTGGCCGGCGCCGCGCTCGGCGTCGGTGTGTGCGCGCAATCGTTCACCGAGGCCGCGGCTTTCGCCTCGGCGACCGGGAACGACGAGCTCGAGGAATGCGCCCTCGGCGCGATCGCGGTGGGGATGTCCGGCCGCCGGTAGGGTGGCGGTCGACCGGCCGGAGGAGGCGGTCAGTCGATCAGGGGGCGGTCCCGACGGGTGTCCAGCGGGGTCCGGCGCCGTGAGCACGAGGTGAGCCGGTTGTGTCGACCATCGACGTAGTACTCGTCGCCCTGACGCTCGGATATGCCGTGACAGCCGTGCTCGCGCCGCGGGTGGCGATGTTCGCGCTGCCGGTCGCGGCGCCGCTGCTGGGGCTGGGCTGGGCGGCGCAACTGCTGCTGGAGCACTTCTATTGGCAGTTCCTCCCGCTGTATCTGCTGGTTCCGCTCGCCGCGACGGTGGCCATCACGCTCGGCGTCCGGCGGCGAACCGGGGCCGGTCCGATCGTGGCGCGCGCCGCCGTGGCCGTGTCGGCGGTGCTCGCGCTGCCCGCCCTCGCGGCCGTGCCGGTGCCGCGGCTGCCCGAGCCGACCGGGCCGTACGCGGTGGGCTCGCAGATCTTCCGCTGGGTCGACGAGCAGCGCGCCGAGCCGGCGAACCCAGGCGAGCGGCGCAATGTGGTGGTGCAGGCCTGGTATCCGGCCGCCGGGACCTCGGGACGACAGTACGTCTATCTCGACGGCGACGGCGAACTCCCCCGCAACGTCGCGGGGGTGCCGGGCGTGCTGATGCGCGGCTACGGCGCCGTCACCACCCACGCCCACAGCGACCTCGCCGTCCACGACGAGCGCGAGCGCTGGCCGGTGGTGCTGTTCTCCCCCGGCTACAGCGCCCCGCGCGCCTTCTACACCGCCCTGGTCGCCGACCTGGCCTCGCGCGGCTTCGTGGTCCTCGCCGTCGACCACCCCTACGAGTCCGCGGTCACCACGCTGGCCGATCACCGGGTGATCACCGCCGAACCACGGTTGCCCGACGGCGAGGCCGAGCTGGCCGCACTGCTGGCCGAGCACCAGCGCACCCGCGCCGCCGACCTGCGCTTCGTCCTCGATCGGCTCGACCGGGGCGTAGGGCTGGAAGCTCTGACCGGCCGCCTGGCCACCGAGCACATCGCCGCCGTCGGCCATTCCCTCGGCGGCGGCAGCGCCGTGGCCGCCCTCGCCGACGACCCGCGCCTCGACGCCGCGGTGAACATCGACGGCGCCCCCAACGGCGAGCTGCCCCAGCGCGTCATCGACCGTCCGGTGCTGCTGCTCGAGAGCGACCGCACCGACCACTCGCCGCGCTACCTCGACGGCAACCGCACCCTGCTGGCCAACCTCACCGCCCCCGGCCACCGCTACACCCTCGCGGGCACCGATCACAACGCCTTCACCGACGCCACGTACTTCCTCGCCGGGCCTGCCCGCTCCCTGCTCCGCTTCCCCGGCGGTCCCCGCGACCCGGCCGACACCCTGCGCACCACGAACACTCTCGTCGAGGCGTTCCTGCGTGGGCCGCTCGGCGGAGAACCGGTCGATCTCGCGGCCACGGCGGCAGCACTGGAGAACGTCAGCGGCGGGCCCGCCTGAGCCGATCGACGCCCGGCAGCAGCGGCTGACGCGAACGGCTCGCCGGGCGGCCGATAGAGTTCACGGCGATGAGACGCAGGCAGCAGCCGCCGTTGCCGAAGCGGCACGGCCTCGATCCCGCCCGGCTGCGGATGCCGGAGGCGGGCCATTGGGCGACGATCCGCGACCATCTGGTGGAGCGGCTGCCGCGCGTCGCGCCCGAGCGCATCGACGAACTGCTGCGGGCAGGTGCCATCGTGGATCTGTTTGGGCCGATCGCGCCGGACGCCCCCTACGTGCCGGGCGGGGCGGTCTGGTTCCACCGGGATCTACCCGAGGAGGCAGAGGTCCCCTTCGAGGTTCGGGTGGTCCATCGCGACGACACCATCCTCGTCGCCGACAAACCGCACTTCCTGGCCACCATCCCGCGCGGGCAGCACATCCGCCAGACCGCGCTGGTTCGCCTGCGCGAACAACTCGACCTGCCCGATCTGGTGCCCGCGCACCGGCTGGACCGCGTGACCGCCGGGCTCATCCTGTTCGTGGTCGACCCGGCCCGGCGCGGCGCGTACCAGACCATGTTCCACAAGCGGACCGTGCGCAAGCAGTACGAGGCCGTCGCGCCGTACGATCCCGGCCTCGAACTGCCACGCACCGTGCGCAGCCGCATCGTCAAGGAGAAGCACGTGCTGGCCGCCCAGGAGGTCGAGGGCGAGCCCAACGCCGAGACACTGGTCGAGCTGCTCGAACAGCGCGACGGGCTCGGCCGCTACCGGCTCACCCCGCACACCGGCCGCACCCACCAGTTGCGCCTGCACATGAACGGTCTCGGGGTGCCGATCCTCGGCGACGAGTTCTATCCCGTCGTCACCGACAAGCCGGTGCACGAGTTCACCCGGCCGTTGCAACTGCTGGCCTCGGTGCTCGAATTCACCGATCCGGTCACCGGCGAGCACCGCCGCTTCGAAACCACCCGCACCCTGCAGGCCTGGACCGACTACGCGGGCTGGGCGGGCTGAGTTCGCCGCCCGGCCGGCCCGCACGGCACAGCGCGCGCTCAGAATCGCTCCGTACACTGGGCCCGATGCGTGAAACCGACACCGTGGCAGTGCCTGCCTCCGATACGGCGGCGCAGCGCGAGCCCCATGCCGCGACAGCAGCAGACGCCCTCGTCCCGGTATCCGACACGCGGCGCCGCCCGCACGCCTATATCGATGTCGCCGTGGTGATCGTGGTGTTGACCTGCACCAACCTGATCGCCCACTTCACCACCGCCTGGGCCAACATCGTCAGCGTCCCGGTCGCCGCCGTGATCCTGCTCGCGCTGGTGCGCAGGCGCGGGCTGGGCTGGGCCGAACTGGGCCTCTCCCCCCGGCACTGGCGACGCGGCTCGCTGTACGCGCTGGCCGCCGTCGGACTGGTTCTCACCGTGGTCGCCGTCGGCGCGCTGCTGCCGGTGACACGGCCGTTCTTCCTCGCCGACCGCTACGCCACCATCTCCGGCGCGCTCATCGCCTCGATGATCGTCATTCCCCTGCAGACCGTCATTCCCGAGGAGCTGGCCTTCCGCGGTGTCCTGCACGGCACCCTGGACCGCGCCTGGGGCGCTCGCGGCGTCTTCGCGGCGGGCTCACTGCTGTTCGGCCTCTGGCACATCGCCTCCTCCTTCGGCCTGACCAGCGGCAACAAGGGCCTCAGCGCGATGCTCCCCGGCGGGGTGCTCGGCCAGATCGCGGGCATCGCGCTGGCCGTGCTCGCCACCGCCGCCGCAGGCGTCGTCTTCACCTGGCTGCGCCGGCGCAGCGGCAGCCTGCTCGCGCCCATCGCCCTGCACTGGTCGGTCAACGGCCTCGGGGCACTGACCGCCGCCCTCGTCTGGCACACCTCCCTCGCCTGAGCGCTCCACGTCCGCTCGCCCGGCGCTTTCTCGGGGACAACAGACCGCGCGGAATGTGAAACGATCGCGCTTCATTGTGCTGCGGATTCCGTTAGCCTGAGCCGGAATTCCGCAGAAAGGTCACATGGTGCGCCACCTGATCCACGCGAGCCTCGTTCTCGCAGCCACCGTCGTCCCCCTCACGGCCCCGGCCATCGCCGCCGCCACCCCGGCCGCCATCGCCCCGCCCGCAGTGCGCCCGGTCGCGGACTCGGGAAGCAGCGCACCCATCGAGTCCGGCACCGGGGGGACGGCCTGCCGGGAGATCCCGTGCCCACCCCCCGCGCTGAACATCTGGGACGAGATCTTCGAGGTCTACTACTCGATCCTGGTGGCGACCGGCTCGGCGAGCTGGGGCGATCTGCCCGGCCAGAACGTCGAGCCCACCTTCCCCGGCTCGGGTTCCTCCGGCTCCGCCGACTGACCGGAACCCGAACACGCACCCGAACCGAAGGACCCGCCACCGTGAAACGCAGCCTCGCCACCACCGCTGTTCTCGCCGCTCTGCTCGGCGCCCCCGCCGCACCCGCCCTCGCGCAGGCCCCGGCCCCCGTCGCCGACGAATCCACCGGCAGCGCCCTGTCGGGCAGTGCGCTGCTCGCACCGAACAATCCGATCGAGGAACTCGTGGAGGCCGTCTACGTACTCGTCCTCTTCCAGCTCCAACAGGGCTTCTGGGGCTCGTCCCGGTAAGCGCCCGCTCCGCGCGCGCCCGGGTACCGGACCGCCAAGGGGTCGGCTTCCGGTACCCGTAAACACTTTCCGGCGGCCTGTCGATCACTGTGCACACCCTTCACGACCACCGTGCGCGACGATCGAGGAGCGACCACATGACCATGACAGGGCGACAGGCGACAGGCGTGGCACTCGGCGCCGCGGCGGGCTTCACCGCCTACCAACTCTGGGACCGCAGCCGCGGCAGCGCCTGGCCGGACGACACGGCGGGCTGGGCCTCGCTCGCCGTGGCAGCCCTGGTCGTCGGGCTGCTGACCGCCCTGCTCTACGTACTCGTGCTGACCGTGCGGGAGCGGAGGGCCCGGCGCGACGATCGGTGAACGGGCCGCGGCGTGACGCGGCACTGTGACGAAACGACGAAGGCCCGCCCCCGAACGGGGAACGGGCCTTCGTGCTCTTCGACGAGTCAGCCGGGAGAGGCGCTTACTTGGCCTTCTCCAGGATCTCGACCAGACGCCAGCGCTTGGTGGCCGACAGCGGTCGGGTCTCCATCAGCGAGACGCGGTCGCCGACGCCGGCGATCTCGTTCTCGTCGTGCGCCTTCACCTTGGAGGTGGTGCGGATGATCTTGCCGTAGAGCGGATGCCGGTTACGGTCCTCCAGCTCGACGACGATCGTCTTGTTCATCTTGTCCGAGACGACGTAACCGACGCGAACCTTGCGGCTGCCGCGGTCCTGTCCCTTCGCACTCTCGCTCATGCCGCATCTCCCTTGTCAGCGGGTCCGGTGGCCAGACCGAGCTCACGCTCACGCATGACCGTGTAGATGCGCGCGATCTCGTGACGGACGACGCGCAGACGACGGTTGTTGTCGAGCTGACCCGTCGCCATCTGGAAGCGCAGGTTGAACAGCTCTTCCTTCGACTCACGCAGGCGGGAGACGAGTTCGTCTTCGGTGAGCTCGCGGAGCTCTGCGGCCGGTGTTCCGGTAGCCATCAGAACTGCTCCTCCCTGGTCACGATCCTGCACTTCATCGGGAGCTTGTGCATCGCGCGGCGCAGGGCCTCGCGAGCGATCTCCTCATTCGGGTAGGACATCTCGAACATCACCCGGCCGGGCTTGACGTTCGCGACCCACCACTCCGGCGAACCCTTACCGGAACCCATGCGGGTCTCGGCGGGCTTCTTGGTCAGCGGACGATCCGGGTAGATGTTGATCCAGATCTTGCCGCCACGCTTGATGTGGCGGGTCATCGCGATACGAGCCGACTCGATCTGACGGTTGGTGACGTAGGCGGGCTCGAGAGCCTGGATGCCGAACTCACCGAAGGCGACCGAGGTGCCGCCCTTGGCCATACCGGAGCGACTCGGGTGATGCTGCTTGCGGTGCTTGACCCTACGAGGCATCAGCATGCGTCAGCCCTCCTGATTCTCTGCCGGAGCCTCCGCCACCGCGGTGGCGGCCCGTCCGGCCTCAGTGCTGGTCGCGGTGGTGCCGGTGGAACCGGAACGACGCGGACGGCACGGGCGCTCCCGGCGCGGACGCTCGGGGGCAGCCGCGGCGGCGGTCAGCTCACGCTTGCCACCGACGATGTCGCCCTTGTAGATCCAGACCTTCACGCCGATGCGACCGAAGGTGGTCTTGGCCTCGTAGAGGCCGTAGTCGATGTCGGCGCGCAGCGTGTGCAGCGGCACCCGACCCTCGCGGTAGAACTCCGAGCGCGACATCTCGGCGCCACCGAGGCGGCCCGAGCACTGCACGCGGATGCCCTTGACGTTCGGCGAACGCATGGCCGACTGGATGGCCTTGCGCATCGCGCGACGGAACGCCACACGGTTGGACAGTTGCTCGGCCACACCCTGGGCGACCAGCTGGGCATCGGACTCGGGGTTCTTGACCTCGAGGATGTTCAGCTGCACCTGCTTGCCGGTGAGCTTCTCCAGCTCGGCACGGATGCGGTCGGCCTCGGCGCCGCGACGGCCGATCACGATGCCCGGACGCGCGGTGTGGATGTCCACACGCACGCGGTCACGGGTGCGCTCGATCTCGACCTTCGAGATGCCCGCACGCTCCATGCCGGTGGCGAGGAGCTTGCGGATCGCGACGTCTTCCTTCACGTAGTCCGCGTACTGCTTGTCCGCGTACCAACGGGACTTCCAATCGGTGGTGATACCGAGGCGGAAGCCGTGGGGATTGATCTTCTGTCCCATTTACTTTGCCCCTCCCTTCCGGCGGCTGCGAGCAGCACCGGCGGTGGGCACGCTCTCGACCTCGATGGTGATGTGGCTGGTGCGCTTGCGGATCCGAAACGCGCGGCCCTGGGCACGCGGCTGGAAACGCTTCAGGGTCGCGCCCTCGTCGACGTACGCGGTCGAGATGACCAGCGTCGCCGGGTCGAGGCCGAGGTTGTTCTCGGCGTTGGCCGCGGCGCTGGCCACGACCTTGGCGACCGGCTCGCTCGCGGCCTGCGGAGCGAACTTCAGGATCGCGAGGGCGTCCTCGACCCGCTTGCCACGGACGAGGTCCACGACACGACGAGCCTTCATCGGAGTGACGCGGACGTGCTTGGCGGTCGCGCGCGCCGTGACCGAGGCCGTCAGCAGTGCTTGATTGCTCTTCGCTTCGCTCATCGCCGCTTGCTCTTCCGATCTTCCTTGACGTGGCTCTTGAACGTCCTGGTCGGCGCGAACTCACCGAGCTTGTGCCCGACCATGTTCTCCGAGACGAACACCGGCACGTGCTTGCGGCCGTCGTGGACCGCGAAGGTGTGACCGATGAAATCCGGGGTGATGGTCGAACGACGCGACCAGGTCTTGATGACCTGCTTCGTGCCCTTCTCGTTCTGCACGTCCACCTTCGCCTGGAGGTGGTCGTCGACGAACGGGCCCTTCTTGAGGCTACGTGGCATTTCTTACCTCCTCCTTCAGCGCTTCTTGCCGGTCTTGCGACGGCGGACGATGAGCTTGTCGCTCGGACGGTTGGGCTTGCGGGTGCGGCCTTCCGGCTGACCCCACGGCGAGACCGGGTGGCGACCACCGGAGGTCTTGCCCTCACCACCACCGTGCGGGTGGTCGACGGGGTTCATCACGACACCACGGACCGTGGGGCGGCGGCCCTTCCAGCGCATACGGCCGGCCTTGCCCCAGTTGATGTTCGACTGCTCGGCGTTGCCGACCTCGCCGACGGTGGCGCGGCAGCGCACGTCGACGCGACGGATCTCACCGGAGGGCATACGCAGCGTGGCGTAGGGGCCTTCCTTGCCGAGCAGCTGGATGCTCATGCCCGCGGCACGAGCCAGCTTGGCGCCGCCGCCGGGACGCAGCTCCACGTTGTGGATGGTGGTACCGGTCGGGATGTTGCGAAGCGGCAGGTTGTTACCCGGCTTGATGTCGGCGGTGGGGCCGGACTCGATCGGGGTGCCCTGCTGGATGCCCTTGGGCGCCAGGATGTAGCGCTTCTCGCCGTCCACGTAGTGCAGCAGCGCGATGTTGGCGGTGCGGTTGGGGTCGTACTCGATGTGCGCGACCTTGGCCGGGATGCCGTCCTTGTCCAGGCGACGGAAGTCGATGATGCGGTAGGCACGCTTGTGCCCGCCGCCACGGTGGCGAGTGGTGATGCGGCCGTGGGCGTTGCGACCACCGGTCTTGCTCAGCGGGCGCAGCAGCGACTTCTCGGGAGTGGACCGGGTGATCTCGGCGAAGTCCGAAACGGACGACCCACGCCTACCGGGGGTTGTCGGCTTGTACTTGCGAATTGCCATGAGTTCTTCTCTGCTTTCTGGAATCCCCGCCGCTTACGCGACCGGGCCTCCGAAGATCTCGATGGGCTTGCTGTCGGCCGAGATGGTCACGAGCGCGCGCTTGGTGTTCTTGCGCTTGCCGTAACCGAAGCGGGTCCGCTTGCGCTTGCCCTGACGGTTGGCGGTGTTGACGCTGGTGACCTTCACACCGAAGACCTTCTCGACGGCGATCTTGATCTGCGTCTTGTTGGAGTCCGGGTGCACCAGGAAGGTGTAGGTGCCTTCCTCGATCAGTCCGTAGGACTTCTCCGAGATGACCGGCGCCAGCAGGATGTCGCGGGGGTCGGCGATGGTGGTCACTTGCTCTCCTCCTGAGCCGCCGCAGTGTTCTGCGGAGATTCCGCGGGGCCGTGAACGAAAGTGTTCAGGGCTTCCACGCTGAAGACCACGTCGTCGCTGTTCAGCACGTCGTAGGTGTTCAGCTGATCCGGGGCGATCGGCTGCACGTTCTGCAGGTTCGCCACGCTCTTCCACGCGGTGACGTCCTCGCGGCCGACGACGACCAGGAACTTCTTGCGGTCCGACAGCTCGGACAGGAAGCTCTTGGCGGTCTTGGTCGAGGGGGTCTGGCCGGCGACGAGCTCGCTGATCACGTGGATGCGATCGTTACGGGCGCGGTCCGACAGCGCGCCGTACAGCGCGGCACGGATCATCTTCTTGGGGGTGCGCTGGCTGTAGTCACGCGGCTGCGGGCCGTGGACGGTGCCACCGCCGGTGAACTGCGGCGCGCGGGTCGAGCCCTGGCGGGCGCGGCCGGTGCCCTTCTGCCGGTACGGCTTCTTGCCGCCACCGGAGACCCGGCCACGCGTCTTGGTCGCGTGGGTGCCCTGGCGGGCGGCGGCCAGCTGCGCGGTGACGACCTGGTGCATCAGCGCGATGTTGGCCGTCACATCGAAGATCTCCGCGGGGAGCTCGACGGTGCCGTTGGTCTTGCCTCCGGCTTCCTTGACGGGAAGCGTGAGGTTGGTTTCCTTCTGAGTGCTCACGGCGCTCATGCGTGCGCACCACCCTTCACGGCGCTCTTGACGATCACGACGCCGCCCTTGCGACCCGGGACCGCACCCTTGATCAGCAGCAGGCCGTTCTCGGCGTCGACCTTGTGAACGGACAGGTTCTGCGTGGTCACACGGTCGTTGCCCATACGGCCCGACATGCGCATGCCCTTGAACACGCGACCGGGGGTGGCGCAGCCACCGATGGAGCCCGGACGGCGGTGCACGGCCTGCGCGCCGTGCGAGGCGCCCTGGCCACGGAAGCCGTGGCGCTTCATGGTGCCCGCGAAGCCCTTGCCCTTGGAGGTGCCGGTGACGTCGACGTAGCTGCCCTCTTCGAACACGTCGGCGTTGATCTCCTGGCCGACCTCGAAGCCCGAGGCGTCGGCGACACGGATCTCGGCGAGATGACGGCGCGGGGTGACACCGGCCTTGGCGAACTGGCCGGAGACCGGCTTGTTCACCTTGCGGGGGTCGATGGCGCCGAAGGCGACCTGCACGGCGCTGTAGCCGTCGCGCTCCTCGGTGCGGATCTGGGTGACCACATTCGGGCCCGCCTTGATCACGGTCACCGGGACGACGCGGTTCTTCTCGTCGAAGACCTGGGTCATGCCGAGCTTGGTGCCCAGAATGCCGGCGGCAGGCCGGTTCTTTCCATCAACGTTGCTGTCAGTCATTCGATTTCCTACCGCCGTCACTGAATGTTGACGTCGACGCTGGCCGGCAGGTCGATGCGCATGAGCGCGTCGACCGTCTTCGGCGTCGGGTCGAGGATGTCGATGAGACGCTTGTGCGTGCGCATCTCGAAGTGTTCGCGCGAGTCCTTGTACTTGTGCGGCGAACGGATGACGCAGTACACGTTCTTCTCGGTCGGCAACGGCACCGGTCCGACCACGCGGGCCCCGGTGCGGGTGACCGTCTCCACGATCTTGCGCGCAGACGCGTCGATCGCCTCGTGGTCATAGGCCTTGAGCCTGATGCGGATCTTTTGTCCCGCCACGCTAAGTGTCCTTTTCTCCGCTTTCCTTCGTGGCCCGTAAACCGTCAACCATCCGTACCACCCTCATTTGCTACAGCCCGAACACACGAAAGACGCCTCAGGGAGACCACCGACCGGGGCCATGCCCGATCTTCGCCGCTGTTCATCTGTCATGGTTCTCCGGTCCACGCGGTCGGGCGTGTCGCCTTTTCGCTCATTCTTCGGCCCGGATCGAAACTTCATCGCAGGCTTGCAGAACGTGTCCCGGACGTACTCGCGCCGGTCGCCCGGCGGAATACACATCGGTTACTGCTCTCGCCCTGCCGGATAGCGCTCGCGTCCAGCGGAACACACGGTTCCGGCCAGGAAACGACCACGACCCCGGGCAAGGCAACCCGAACAGTATGCATGACCCCCGTCGGCGACTTCAAATCGCCCCCCACGTGGGTCCGCCCACCCCCGGCGAGCCCCCCCGAAGGCCCCCCCCCCACAACCGGGGGCGCTGTCCCGGCGGGCAGGCGAGGGCATGATCGGCGGATGAGCGAACGCGAACTGACCGCGCCGGTCGACCTGTGCGACGCGCGCGGACGTCTGAACCCCGAGGCCGTCGGCTGGTCGCGCAGGCCGCTGCACCGCGCCAACCTGTCCGGGGCGTGGGGCAGGAAGAAGAGATGGGACTACTGGGCCGTGACCGCGCCCGACCTCTATCTCGCGATCACCTGCGCCGATCTGGACTACCTCGGCAACGCCTCGGTCTGGCTGTGCGGACCGTCGAAGGGACTGTCGGTCGCGGTGGACCGCATCGTGCCGGCCGCCAGGGGCTTCGCCCTGCCCGACCAGCCGTGCACCGGGCTGATCGCGGTCGAGGCGGGCGGGCTGCGGATCGAGATCGACGAGCGCGCGAGCGGGTCGACCCGGCTGCGGGCCCGCTGCGACCGCACGCCGGAGGGGCCGCTCGACATCGAGGTGGAGGTGGCCGAGCCCGCCGGACACGAGTCGCTCAATGTGGTCATCCCGTGGTCGCCGCGGCGGTTCCAGTTCACCAGCAAGCAGAACACCCGTCCGGCCACCGGGACCGTGCGCCTGGGCGAGCACCGATGGGAACTGGGTGGAGCGGAACCCGGTGCGGGCGAGCTGCCCGCCTACGGCACGCTCGATCTCGGCCGGGGGGTGTGGAAATACCGGAACCGGTGGAACTGGGCCGCCGCCTCGGGCGTGTCGCGCGACGGCAGGACGGTCGGCCTGCAGTTCGGCGGCAAGTGGACCGAGGGCACCGGCTACACCGAGAACGGCCTGTGCGTGGACGGGCGGCTGACCAAGATCGGCGAGGAGCTGCGCTGGGACTACGACTGGGATCACCCGATGCGGCCGTGGCGGGTCCGCGACAGCGCCGGGCTGGTCGATGTGGAACTGGTTCCCGACCACGACCGCCACGCCCGCACCGATGCCGGGCTGATCTCCATGGAGGTCCACCAGTGTTTCGGCCGCTGGTCGGGGACGATCGTCACCGAGGCGGGCGAGCGGGTGGAGTTCGCGGATGTGATCGGCTTCGCCGAGGAGGCCCGCAACCGCTGGTGACCCCTTCCGCACCGAACTTACCGAGCAGTAAGATGCACGGATGACGACCGGCGCCTCGCCCGACCGCACCCCCACCTACCGCAGCTGGGCCAAGCTGCCCGACAACAGGCTCGGCCACGCGCTGTTCTCGCTGGGCATGGTGGCGAAGGTGCCGTACTTCGGCACCGTCCTGCCCACCGTGCGGCGGCTGGAACCGGGACTATGCGAGGTGGGCGCGCCGTTCTGGTTCGGCGTGCACAACCACTTGAAGACCTTCCACGCCATCGCCGCCTGCAACCTGGCCGAGGTGGCGATGGGGATGCTGTGCGAGGCCACCGTCCCGGCCACCCACCGCTGGATTCCCAAGGCCATGAACGTGCGCTACCTGGCGAAGGCGGGCTCGCGGCTGCGCGCGGTGGCCCTGCTGCCCGAGATCCCCGACTTCACGGCGATCACCGAGGGCGCCGAACTGGTGGTGCCGGTGTCGATCTTCGACCGCGAAGGCACCGAGGTCGTGCACGCCGACATCACCACCTGGGTGACGCCCCGCTGACCCGCGCGGCGAGCTCGAATCCCGCCGAGCGCAACCGTTCTCGCCGTGGCCACCGGTCCGTAGCGTCGGCGGTGTCCACCACCCGGATCTGTTCGAGGATCGCCATGAGCTCTGTGTCCCCGGCGTCGCCCGCCGTCGCCGATTCGCCCCCCCCCCCCCCCGCCCCCCCCGCCGGCCGCCCCCCCCGCCGCGCGGCCCGCCGCGCCCGCCGCCGGCGCCGCCGTGAGCGGGCGCGCGGCCCGGCGCGCGCGCGGCGACGGCCCGGCGGGGCCTGTTCCCGCCCCCGAGCCGCTCGACGGGCACCTGCCCGGCGCGCACGCGGTGGATTTCGCCGAGTTGATCGGCCCGAAGACCGAGACCTCCGGTAACAGCCCGCTGCCCACCGAGGAGCAGCTGACCGCGCTCGTGCGCCGGTGGGGAGTGCACGACGACAGCACGGTCGTCGTCTACAGCCCCGACCAGCCCTCCACCGCCAGCCGGGTGTGGTGGGTGCTGCGCTGGGCGGGTCTGGCCGACGTCCGCTATCTGGACTGCGGCGCGCACGCCTGGGTCGCGGCGGGGCGGGAGCTGAGCGCCGACCGCCCGGCCACCGGTGGCGGTACCGCGCGGCTGCGGCTCGGCGCGCTGCCGGTTCTCGACGCGGGCACCGCCGCGGGTCTGGCCCGCGCGGGGCACCTGCTCGACGCCAGGGCCGAGCAGGCATACCTCGGCTCGGCCGACGACCCGGCCACCGGCCACATCCCCGGCGCGCACCACCTGCCCGGCACCGCCAACCTGCGCGCGGGCCGCCTCGCCGACACCGAGACCCTGCGCTCGCTCTACGCGCCCTTCCTGACCGGCGCCCCGGTCGGCGCGTACTGCGGCGGCGGCGTGGCCGCGACCCTGGACGTGCTCGCCCTGAGCACTCTCGGTGTGACGGCCGCGCTGTACCCGGGCTCGTGGTCGCAGTGGATCACCGACCCGACCCGACCCGTCGCCCGCGGCGAGGAACGCGGCTGACGAGCGGCCCCGCCGACCGACGATGCCCGTGCGCGGAGGAGATCCGCACACGGGCATCGGTGGCTCCGGCACCGTGCGGTGCGGGCAGGCACAGCTCAGGCCTTCGCGTCCGGCCCTTCCCCGTCTCCCTCGTCGTCCCCCGTGTCGACCACGCCCGGCCCGCCGGACAGGTCGCCGGTGAAGAACCCGCGCAGCTCGCGTTCCTCCTCCGGCGTCGGCGTCCAGCGGCTGGCCGCAAGGTTCTCGTCGAGTTGCCCGGGCACGGTGACCCCGGCGATCACGCTGGTCACCGTCGGCTGGGCCAGCAGCCACCCCAGCGCCAGCGCGGTCGGCGTGACGCCCCGCTCGGCGGCGAACTTCTCGTAGCGGGCCAGCGCCTCCCATGGCGCGCTGCCGAGCAGGTAGCGCTTGAGGTTGGTGATCTTGGCCTCTGCGGGCGCATGCCCCTGCCGGTACTTGCCGGTGAGCAGGCCGTTCTGCAACGGGAAGTACGGGATGAAGCCGAGCCCGTAGTGCCGCAGCGCCGGGATCAGCTCCTCCTCGGGCTTGCGCCAGGTGAGGTTGTACTCGTCGGTCGTGGAGACGAACCGGGTGAAACCGTTGCGGGCGGCCACGTGCTCGGCGTCGGCGATCTGCCAGGCCTTGAAGTTCGAGGCGCCGATATAGCGGACCTTGCCCGAGGTCACCAGGTCGTCGAGCGCGGCCAGGGTCTCCTCGATCGGGGTGTGCGCGTCCGGGAAGTGGATCTGGTACAGGTCGATGTAGTCGGTGTTCAGCCGGCGCAGCGAGTCCTCCACCGAGCCCACGATGTATTTGCGCGATCCGGTCAGCGCGTAGGACGGGCCGCGGTCGGCCAGCAGCGAGCGGCCGAACTTGGTGCCGATGACCACGCTCTCCCGCCGGGAGCCGACCGCCCTGGCGAACAGTTCCTCGCTCAGGCCGGTGCGGTCGCCGTAGCCCTCGGCCAGGTCGAAGTAGGTCACCCCGAGGTCGATGGCCCGGTCGACGATCGCCTTGACGCGGTCGGGGTCGACGGCGCGCATCCCGGAGCGGCCGAAAGTGCTCGCGCCGATGCCCAGTTCCGACAGCACCAGGCCGGAACGGCCGAGCGCGCGATATCCGGCGGGGATCGCCGGCGCCCCCGCCATCAGCCGTTGTCCGTGTCGAGCAGGCCCTGCAGGGTGTCGGCCTCGTACTCGGTGCGGAACAGCCCGCGCCGCTGCAACTCCGGCACCAGCAGGTCGACGAGCAGGTCGGCCGGGCCGCGGTGGTACGGCGGGAAGAACTGCACGCCGTCGAGCACGCGTTCGACGAAGTTCTCCTCCACCCAGTCGGCGATGGTTTTCGCGTCGCCGACCAGCGCGGGCTGGCCGCCCTGGCGGGAGCGCTGCACGTGGTGGTACAGCTCGCGCAGGGTCAGGTCCTCGCCGAGGGCCTCGACCAGGCCGCGGATGATCTCGCGGTCGTCGCGGCCGCGCACGTGCCGCTTCTCCCGGCCGAGCGGGCGACGGAAGTCCTCGAGTGCGTCGGGGGCGACGGTGTCCAGGTCGACGACGTCGACGACGCGCTCGTTGTCGCGCACCCGCGACAGGTCGATGCCGAGCGCCAGCGAGAACTGCTCGGGGATCTGTTCGGTCAGCTGGAAGTTGGTGACCTGACGGTAGATGGCCTGGGCCTCGCGCCTGGTGCCCGCGAGGTAGAAGGTGGCGCCGGGGATGATCTTGAACTTCTCCGGGTCGCGCCCGGCGGCGGCCACCCGCTCCTTGAGCCTGCGGTACTCCTGCTTGCCCTGTTCGATGCCGAGATAGGGCGAGAACCGCACCTGGGCGAGGTCCGCGCCGTACCGCAGCGACTCCTCCGAGGTGCCAACGTGCACATTGGGGATGCGCCGCTGCACCGGTGGGGGCACGTTGAGCGGACCGCGCACCTCGAAGTGCTCGCCGGAATGCTCGATGCGCTGCCAGGAGCCCGGCTTGATCAGCACGCCCTTCTCGCGGTCGTCGAGCAGGAAGTCGGCGTCCCAGCTCTCGTACAGCAGCCGGTTCACCACCTGGGTGAACTCCCTTGCCCGGGTGTACTTGGTCTGCTCGTCGGGGATCGGGTTGCGGCCGTAGTTGCGGGCCGGATCGCCCTCCCGGTCGATGCCGAAGACCACGTTCAGCGCGGTCCTGCCCTTGGTGAAGTTGTCCAGGGTGGCGAGCTGGCGCGCGATGCCGTAGGGGTGCTCGAAGGAGGAGTTCACCGACACCAGGAAGCCGACGTTCCTCGTCACCGCGGCCGCGTAGCCCGCGTAGACGAAGTTGTCCCAGCGGTAGATGCGCTGCAGGTGGTCCGGCTCGCTGCCCAGCGCGCTGCCGGAGAAGACGTAGTCGAGCTTGCCGCGCTCGGCGGCGCGCGCCACGTCGACGATCACGCTCGGGTCGTGCAGGCCGGTGTTGGTGGCCTGGGGCAGCCGCCAGGCGTCGGCATCCCAGCCGGTGCCGTAGGCGGCGAGGCCGATACGAAGTTTTCTGTCGCTCATCGGTTTTCCTGATCTCACTGGGCGGTGGTGGCGAACTGGTTGGGCGGCACGGGCAGCCCGAAGTGGCCGCGGAAGGTGTCGCTGGTGTACTCGGTGCGGAACAGGCCCTTGTCCTGCAGGATCGGCACCACCCGGGAGGTGAAGCGCTCCAGCTGGTCCCACATGTAGGGCGAATTGATGTTGAAGCCGTCGGCCGCGCCGCGGTCGAACCACTCGATCAGCCGGTCGGCCACGTCCTCGGCGGTGCCGATCACCTGTGGGAAGCCGCCGCCGATGGCGTTGTGCAGCAGGTCGATCGCGCGCACGGTGCCCGCCTCGACGGTGCGATCGGTGCGGCCGCGCACGCCGTCGAGCAGTTTCCGGCCGAATTCGTTGAACCGCGAGGCGATCTCGGGGGTGACGGCCGCCTCCAGCCCGCCGGGGCGCAGGTCGACGCCGACGCGTTCGGACAGCGAGCGCAGGCTGCGCACGCCCAGCGGCAGCGGCCCGCGCGGGGCCCGCTGGATCGCCGCCCACTCCTCGCTGCGCCAGAACTCCTCGTCCTGGTCGCCCTCGACCGGGTCGTCGTCCAGTGGCAGCCCCGCGTTGAGGCGTTCGAAGATGTCCACCGCGTCGGCCCTGTTGTCGCCGATGATCGGCGAGATGCCGGGCAGGAAGAAGATCGGGACGTCGCGGCCGTGGATGCGCCGCGCCCTCGCCCGCACATCGGTGTTGAACTCGATGGAGTCCTCGATGCTCGCCGGGCCGGTGAAGTTGAGCTCGCAATGCCGGGCGGTCAGCTCGCGGGACAGTTCGGAGGCGCCCGCGTACAGCAGCGGAATCTGGCCCTGCGGCGGCCTCGCCATCGGCAGGGTGCCCGCGACCTGGAAGAACTCGCCCTTGTGCTCGAGCCGGTGGATCTTGGCCGGGTCGAGGTAGCGGCCCGACTTCTTGTCCTGCAGGTAGGCCCCGTCCTCGATGCTGTCCCACAGCCTGCGCACGACGCCGATGAACTCGTCGGCGCGCGCGTAGCGGCGTTCGCCGCCCAGGTCGGGCAGGCTGAAGTTGCGCGCGGCCAGGTCGTTGGCGCCGAGCACCACGTTCCACGACAACCTGCCCTTGCTGAGGTGGTCCAGCGAGGCGGTCAGGCGGGCCAGGATGTAGGGCTCGTAGTAGGTCGGGTGGGCGGTGACGACCAGGCCGATCCTGGAGGTCTGCAACGCCAGCTGCGAGGCCAGCGTGAACGGCTCCAGCCTGCCCGCGTTGTGGGTGGTGCCCCTGTGCTCCTTGTAGTTGTCGCCGGGCTGGGTGTCGCCGAGTAATAAGATGTCTAACTTGGCGTCCTCCACCAGCTTCGCCGCGCGCGCGGCGTAGTCGAGCTCGAAGGCGTTGGCGGTGGGGGCCTCCGGCAGCCGCCAGCCGCCCCAGTGGGTGCCGTTGAGCCAGTACATGTAGCCCAGGTGCAGTTCGCGTTTCGCGGGGGTGCCCACGTGTGTTCCTTTCGACAGGGTCAGACGGAGACGGTCGCGGCGCTCGCGCCGGGAATGGAGGCGAGCAGTTCGCGGACGTAGTCGGTCTGCGGAGCGGTGAGGATGTCGGCGGCGTCGCCGTGCTCGACGACGTCGCCGTGATGCAGGACGAGGATCCGGTCCGACATCTCGGCGATCACCCCCAGATCGTGCGAGATGAAGACGTAGGTCAACGCCAGCTCGCGTTGCAGTGAGGTCAGCAGGTCGAGGATCTGGCGCTGGACGGTGACGTCGAGGGCGGAGACCGGCTCGTCCAGGATCACCAGGTCGGGATCGGGGGCCAGCGCGCGGGCGATGGCCACCCGCTGGCGCTGGCCGCCGGACAGCTCGGCGGTGTAGCGGTCGGCGACCCCGGCGGGCAGCCCGGTCACCGCGAGCAGCTCGTCCACGCGCTCGCGCCGCCGCGCCGCGTCGCCGATCCGGTGGCCGCGCAACGGTTCCTCGATGATGGCGCGCACGGTGGCGCGCGGGTTCAGTGAGGCGAACGGGTCCTGGTAGACCATCTGCACCGTGCGGTACAGCTCGGCCTGGCCGGCGCCGCGCCGGTGGTGCACCACCGGCCTGCCCGCCACCTCGATCGTGCCGGAGTCCGGCGCGGCCAGTCCGGCCAGCAGGCGCACGAGAGTGGTCTTGCCGGAACCGGATTCGCCGACGATGCCCAGCGTGCTGCCGCGGCGCACCTCGAAGGACGCGCCCGCGACCGCGGTCACGGTGTCGCGGCCGCGCTGGGCCGGGAAGGTCTTGCGCACGTCGACCGCGCGCACCACCACCGGCGCGTCCTCCTCGGCACGGCCCGCCTCGGCACGCCACCGCTGCCGTTCGGCCGCGGCGGCGGCCCCGGAGAAGCCGAACGAGGAGGAGTTCAGCAGAGCGGTGGTGTAGGCGTCGCCCGGTGCGGCGATGACCTCGGCGGCCCGGCCCGAGCGCACCAGGCGGCCGTCCTTCAGCACCGCGATCTCGTCGGCGCGTTCAGCGGCGACGCCCAGGTCGTGGGTGATGAGCAGGATCGCCAGCTCCTGCTCGGACACCAGTTCGCCGAGCAGGTCGAGGATGCGCTTCTGCACGGTCACGTCCAGCGCTGTGGTCGGCTCGTCGGCGACCAGCAGCTTCGGGCCGGTGGACATGGCCGCGGCGATGAGCACGCGCTGGCACATGCCGCCGGACAGCTCGTGCGGGTAGGAGCGGAAGATCTTGGCCGGATTGCGCAGGCCGACCTTGCCGAACAGCTCGATCACCCGTTCCCGGCGTTCGGCCTTGTCCGCCCGGCCGTGCGCGCGCAGCGGCTCCCCCGCCTGCACCCCCACCGGCAGCAGCGGGTTGAGCCCGAGCAGCGCGTCCTGCGGGATGTAGCCGATCTCGCGGCCGCGGATCGCGCGATACCGCTTGTCGGACAGGCCATCCAGGCGCCTGCCGCCGAACTCGACCCGGCCGCCCGCGACCCGGCCGTTCTCGGCGAGTGTGCCGGTGACGGTGCGGGCCAGCGTGGACTTGCCCGAGCCGGATTCACCGACGAGGGCGAGTACCCGGCCCGCGCTCAGGCTCAGGCTCACCCGGTCGACCACCCGCGCGGGCGGGCGGCCCGGCACGTCGAAATCGACGGTGACCTCGTGCAGGCTCAGCAGCGCGCCCGGTTCGGGCACGGTGAGCGGATCAGGCGACGACACTTGTCCTCCCGCGGTTGAGTGATCGGCCGATCCGATAGACCGCGACGACCGTGAGGGTGATGACCAGGCCGGGCAGCAGGCTCAGCCACCACTGGGTGGCGATGAAGGTCCTGCCCTCGGAGACGAGCAGACCCCATTCGGGCGTGGGCGGCGGGGCGCCGAGGCCGAGGAAGCTCAGCGCGGCGACGGTGAGGATGGCCGAGCCGATCTCCATCGTGGCCGCGGCGAGCACCGACCGGGAGGCGTTGGGCACCACGTGCCGCAGCAGCCGGTAGGCATAGCCGTGGCCGGCGAAGACCGAGGCCTCGACGTATTTGGAGCCCGCCACCTTCAGCACCTCCGAGCGCATCAACCGGGCGAAGCCCGCGGTGCTGTTGATGCCGATGGCGATGGCGATGTTGACCACGCCCTGCCCGAGGGCGGAGATGATGGCCAGCGAGACGATCAGGCTCGGCACCGCCAGCATGATGTCGACCACGCGCATGAGCACGCTGTCCACCCGGCCGCGCACCGACCCCGCGATCAGGCCGATCAGCGCGCCACCGACCAGGCCGATCAGCACCGCGATGACCGCGGCCTGCACCGACAGCGCGGTCCCGTGCACCATGCGGGTGAACTGGTCGCGGCCGAGGTCGTCGGTGCCGAAGGGGTGGTCGAGGCTGGGCGGCAACAGCAGCGCGTCGGCGTCCTGGGCCAGCGGGTCGCGGGAGGTGAACGCCCGCGGCGCGATCGCGGCAAGCAGCATCAGCGCCACCCAGAGGTAGGCCAGCAGCAGGCTCGGGGACGTGGCGATGTGCCGCAGCCACCTGGTGGCCCCGCCCGCCCGTTCGCGCCAGGCGGCGGCGGTGTCGGCGCGGTCGATCTCCTCGGCGGGCGAGGCGGGCCGGGCGTCGAGCAGACTCATCGGGCGTCCAATCGAATTCGCTTGTCGATGACCGGGTAGATCAGATCGACGACCAGGTTGACCGTGACGAAGATCAGCGCGCTGGCGGTCACGGCGATCAGCACGATGGGCATGTCCCTGCCCTCGACCGCGTTCACGATGAGCCTGCCGACGCCGAGGCGGGAGAAGACCGTCTCGGTGAGCACCGTGCCGCCGACCATCACGCCGATGGTGGTGCCCAGCGCGGTCACCACCGGCAGCGCCGCCGCGCGCAGGGCGTGCCGCACGACCAGGTCGAAACGGCTCAGCCCCCAGATACGGGCGGTCTCGATGTAGGGCGAGGTCAGCGCAGCCCGCAGGTTGACGGTGAGCAGCTGGGAGATCTGCCCGCCGCCCGCCACCGCGATCGACAGCGAGGCGATGAGCAGGCCGGCCCAGGTCTTGTCGCCGAAGGCCTTGATCCACTGCAACTGGAAGGCGCAGACCTGCACCAGCACCAGGGCCACGATGAACGGCGGCAGCGAGACCGCCACCGGGGGCAGCGAGATCAGCAGCA